>JAEZCR010000099.1 GCA_023433465.1 Pseudomonadota bacterium
CCGCAGCAGGCCGTCACCACGACTTGCGCCTATTGCGGCGTCGGCTGCTCGCTCGTTGCCGAGGTGAAGGACGGCGCGGTCGCGCGCATGGTCCCGAACCGCGAGGGCCGCGCGAACCAGGGTCACGCCTGCGTGAAAGGCCGCTTCGCCTACGGCTACGCGACACATCCGGATCGCGTCACGAAGCCGCTCATCCGCAAGAGCATCAACGACGACTGGACCGAGGTGAGCTGGGACGAGGCGATCGACTACGCCGCCAGCGAGTTCAAGCGCATCCAGGCGAAATATGGCCGTGACTCGATCGGCGGCATCACGTCATCGCGCTGCACGAACGAGGAGACTTTCCTCGTGCAGAAACTCGTGCGCGCGGCCTTCGGCACCAACAACGTCGACACCTGCGCGCGCGTGTGCCATTCACCCACAGGTTACGGGCTCAAACACACGCTGGGTGAATCCGCGGGCACGCAGGAGTTCGTGTCGGTGCAGCACGCCGACGTCATCGTGGTCATCGGCGCGAGCCCGACCGAGGCGCATCCGGTGTTCGCGTCGCAGATGAAGCGACGCTTGCGCGCCGGCGCCAGACTCATCGTCGTCGATCCGCGCGAGATTCCGCTCGTGCGCTCGGCGCATATCGAAGCGGACTATCACCTGCGCCTGCTACCCGGAACGAACGTGGCGGTCATCAACGCGCTCGCGCACGTGATCGTCACCGAGGGCCTGACGAAGGACGACTACGTCGCTGAGCGCTGCGAGCGCGACTCGTACGAGAAGTGGAAGAAGTTCGTCGCCGATCCGGCGAACTCGCCCGAGGCGATGGAGAAGGTCACCGGCGTGCCGGCCGCGCTGGTGCGCGGCGCCGCGCGGCTCTACGGCCGCGGCCCCAACAGCGCCATCTACTACGGCCTCGGCGTCACCGAACACAGCCAGGGCAGCACCATGGTCATGGGCATCGCGAATCTCGCGATGGCCACCGGCAATCTCGGGCGCGAGGGCGTTGGCGTCTCGCCGCTGCGCGGGCAGAACAATGTGCAGGGCTCGTGCGACATGGGCTCGTTCCCGCACGAGTTCTCCGGGTATCGCCACGTGTCCGACGATTCGACCCGCGCGATGTTCGAGTCGATGTGGAACGTGAAACTCACGCCCGAGCAGGGCCTGCGCATCCCGAACATGTTCGAGGCGGCTCTCGATGGCAGCTTCAAGGGCATGTACATCCAGGGCGAGGACCTCGCGCAGTCCGACCCGAACACCTCGCACGTGACGGCCGCGCTGGCGTCGCTCGAGTGCCTCGTGATCCAGGACATCTTCCACAACGAGACGGCGCGCTTCGCGCACGTGTTCCTGCCGGGTTCGTCGTTCCTCGAGAAGGACGGCACCTTCACGAACGCGGAGCGACGCATCTCGCGCGTGCGCAAGGTCATCGAGCCCCTGGCCGGCTACGCCGACTGGGAAGCCACGATGAAGCTCTCGAACGCGCTCGGCTACCCCATGAACTACACACATCCGTCGCAGATCATGGACGAGATCGCGGCGCTCACGCCCACGTTCGCCGGCGTGAGCTACGAGAAGCTCGACGAGCTCGGCTCCATCCAGTGGCCTTGCAACGAGCGGGCGCCCGCCGGCACGCCGACGATGCACGTGGGCGAGTTCGTGCGCGGCAAGGGCAGGTTCTACGTCACGGCCTATGTGCCGACCAACGAGCGCACGTCGTCGAATTACCCACTGCTGCTCACGACCGGCCGCGTGCTCACGCAATACAACGTCGGCGCGCAGACGCGTCGCACCCATAACCTCGCGTGGCACAGCGAGGATCGCTTCGAGATGAATCCGCACGACGCCGAGGCGCGCGGCATCGAGCACGGCGACTGGGTGGGCGTGACCAGCCGCGCGGGCGACACGGTGCTGCGCGTCGAGATCACCGAGCGTGTGCCGCCGGGCGTGGTCTACACGACGTTCCACTTCCCGGAATCGGGCGCGAACCTCATCACCACCGAAAATTCCGACTGGGCAACCAACTGTCCGGAGTACAAGGTGACCGCCGTGCAGGTCGTCCGGGTGGCGCAACCCGCCGCCTGGCAACTGCGCCGAAGGGCGGAGGCCTCGGCGCCGAAGCGACGCAAGCAACCGACGGAGGCGCCGGTCGGCGGCTGAGCACTTGGACATACAGCGTCTCGTGGCCATGGCCAACGACATCGCCGCGTTCTTCGATGCCGATCCTGACAAGGCTGCGGCCGCGGAGGGTGTGCGTTCCCACATGTCGCGCTTCTGGGAGAAGCGCATGCGCCGCGCGATCATCGCGCACGCGGCGGATGGCGGCGCGGGTCTTTCGCCCACCGCGCTCGCCGCCGTCCGGAAGCTAGACGCGCCGGCGTGACATCAGCGCGTGCGCAGGGCCCGCCGCCACTTATAGCCAAAAACAATGAAATCGCGGTACGCCGCGCGCCACACATTTCGACGGCCGTGCCAGAATCCTCGCCCATGAATTCCAGCCTCTCGGCGAAGATCGCCGCCAGACAGTTCGTCGTCACCGGCGAGCTCACGCCCCCGAAGGGTACCGACCTCACGAAGCTGTTCGAAACCGCGGAGCTGCTGCGTGGCTCGGTCGACGCCATCAACATCACCGAGTCGCCGCGCGCGCGCATGGCGATGGATCCGCGCGCGGTCGCGAGACTCCTGCTCGAGCGCGGCATCGAGGCGATCGTCCAGGTGACGAGCCGCGACCGCAACCGCATCGCGGTGCAATCGGACCTGCTCGGCGCCGCCGCGCTCGGCCTCAGGAACTTCGTGTTCATGGGCGGAGATTCGCCCGCCGGTGGCGATCACCCGGATGCGAAACCCGTGTTCGATCTGACCGCGTCCGGCCTGTTGGCGGCGGCCGAAGCGCTGCGTAATGGCAGGGACGCGGCCGGCAATGCACTGACCGGCACGCCCGACCTGTTCCTCGGCGCGACCGCGAATCCGGGCGCGAAGAACTTCGAGGCGGAAGTCGAGAACACGCGCCGCAAGATCGACGCGGGCGCGAAGATGCTGCAGACCCAGGCTATCTACCACGTCGATCAGCTCGAGCGGTTCATCGACGCGGTCAAGCCGGACGGGGTCGCGGTGCTCGCGGGCATCATTCCGCTGAAGTCCGAAAAGAGCGGTCCGTGGCTCAACGCGAATCTGCCGGGCGTCGTCGTTCCGCCCGACATGCTCGCGGCGATGGATGAGGCCGCGCGCGCGGGAAAGACCCGCGAGCGCGGCATCGAGCTCGCCGCGGGCGTGGTGCGCGACATGAAGAGTCTGTGCGCGGGCGTGCACATCATGGCGATCGGCTGGGAAGCCGAGGTGCCCGCGATCCTGGCGCAAGCCGGCGTGCGCTGAGCCGTCAGGTTCCCTTCGCGCGGAGCGGCTCGAACCGCTTCAAGTCGAAGCCGCGCATGGGTCCGGAAGTTAGAGGACGTCGTCCTCCCCCGGGACGCCGCCTTCGTCCTCCCAGCGGTTCACTTCCCAGACTTCCTCGCGGCTGAATTTCAGGCGCACACCCGCGCCACCGCCGTTCTCCGCGATGAACACGACACCCGCGGCTTCGAGCGCGGCCCGCAATCTGCGACGCGTGGTCTCGTCCGGAGAACGAAAGCGTTTTTCGAAGTCCGCGATCGTCTGCGCATCGATGGCCGCGGTCTGTGAAAGCTGCGCCTGCGACCATTCGATGAGGGCGCGCGCGGCACGGCATTGCGCGGCGGTCAACGCGGTGGGTGGTGGAACGGCGGTGTTCATGGCCGCGAGCGTACTACGCGCGCACCCGATCGCCCATGGACCCGATCGCCCATAGACGATAGTGACCGCCCGGCGATTGCGTTATAACCGCCCGAGGCCCGTCAGCCAGGAGATGTTCATGCCGGTTCCATGGATTGCCGTCGGCGGTCTCGTACTCAGCAATCTCGACAAGATCATGGCCGTCGTGAAGCCCGCGTTCACGCGCAAGCCGATCGAGGTGCCGCCCGACCAACCCGATCTCGCTCGTCAGTCGGAGCTGCTGAACCGGCAGATCGCCGAGCTCCAATCGGCGGCGTCGGCGCAGGCGGAGCAGATCCGCAATCTCGCGGCCCAGATGAAGGAAGTGGTCGCGGCGCTCGAGCAGTACTCCGCGGCGGCCGCGGCGCATCGCACGTTGACCCGCCGGCTGTCCTATGCGGCGCTCGGTGTTTCGATACTCGCCCTCGGGGCCGTGGTAGCAGGCGCGCTTTACTGACGGGCGCAATTCCGCACGGGTGGAAACCCATTTCTCCTACGGTTGAACCACGCTGAAGGTCGCCGCCAGAATCGATGGATGGATGCTCGCGCCCGGGGGGATGTGACGGCACCGGCGGCGTCGGCGGGCGACTGGCCCAGTCCGGGGCGCGCCTGGTACGCGTTGGTCATCCTGACGGTCGGGCTCATGATCGCCACGATCGATCGCGGCATCCTCACGCTGCTGGTGGCGCCGATCAAAGGCCATCTCGGGATCACGGACACGCAGTTCAGCGTGCTGCACGGCTGGGCCTTCGTGAGCGTCTACGCGCTGCTCGGTCTGCCGGTCGCGCGACTCGCGGATCGCGGCAGCCGCCGGCTCATCATCGGAATCGGCATGGCGTTCTGGAGCATCTCGACGGCGCTGTGCGGTTTCGCGAATTCGTTCGCGCAGTTCTTCTGGGCGCGCGCGGGAGTGGGAGCGGGCGAATCGGCGTATGCGCCCGCTGTCTATTCGATCCTGCAGGACTCGTTTCCGCCCGGGAAACTGCCGCGCGTCTTCTCGATCATGGCGATCGGATTCGCGTACGGCACGAGCTTCGGCGTGATCCTGGGCGCGAGCCTGCTGTTGCTCGCCGCGGGCCTCGCGGAATCGCTGGGACCGGTGCTGGGCGGCATCGAGCCCTGGCAGATGGTGCTGATCCTCGCCGCGATCCCGGGCCTGCTGCTCGCGCTCGTGATGACGACCGTGCAGGAGCCGCGCCGTCGCGGCCTGTTGCCCGGCGCACCCGCGAACGCGGTGCTGCCGGTGCGCAAGGTGTACGAGTACTTCATGGGCAACGCGCGCACGTATGCGCCGATGTTCACCGCGATGGGCATCAAGGCGATGCTGAGTTTCGGCGCGGGTGTGTGGGTGCCGGAGATGTTCCGCCGCACCTTCGAATGGTCCCCGGCGAAGACGGCGCTGCACATCGGCGTGATCGGGCTCATCGTCGCGCCGTTCGGCCTCATGACCGGCGGCGCGCTCGCCGAGCGTTTCGCGCAGCGCGGTTACGACGACGCCAACCTGCGCGTATTGCAGATCGCGACGCTCGCCGTGATCCCGACGTCGATCGCGTATCCGCTGGTCGGTGATCCGTACGTGGCGCTCGCCCTCTGGGGACTCAACTTCTTCCTCGCGATGATCGGCGTGGGACCCGCGAACGCCGCCGTACAGGTGATCACGCCCAACCAGATGCGCGGGCAGATGCGCGGCGCCTATCAATTCGTGTTCAACGTGGTGGGGTTCGGCGCCGGGCCGTTCCTCGTCGCGGTGTTCACCGACTACGTGTTCCGCGACGACGCGGCCCTGCGGTATTCGCTCGCCGCCGTGGCCGCGGTCATCGGCCCGACGGCGGCGCTGCTCACCTGGTATGGCATGAGACCCTATGCGGCCTGCGTGGTGCGCTCGCGCGCGTGGACATAGGCACAGGACTTCCGGAGATCCCATGACAACCGAAAAGACACCGAAAAGCGGCTACACGCCGATCGCGCCGCCTCAGCTCGAATACGCGATGACGATCTCGATCAATCTCGGCAAGGTGTACTGGGTGAAGCCCACGCAGTACGGCTCGGAGCGGGCGGCCGTCTATCTACTCGACGGCACCGTGCGCGGGCCCGGGATCAACGGCATCGTGATCCCGCAGAGCGGCGGAGACTTCCCCTGGCTGCGACCCGACGGCGTCATCGACTTCGACGCGCGTTACATGCTCCAGACCGACGACGGCGCCAACATCTACTTCCAGAGCCGCGGCTACCGCTGGGGCACGCCCGAGGCGATGGCGAAGATGGCGCGCCGCGAACCGGTCGAGGATCACGAGTACTACATGCGCACGGCGCCGAAGTTCGAGGCGCCAGCCGGCAAGTACGACTGGCTCAACAAGCACGTGTTCGTCGGGCGGGCGGAGAAGACGCCCGAGGGAAACCGGATCCACTATTTCAAGGTTCTGTGACATGAATGCACCGGCACCATTCATCAGCGATGCCGCGCGCGCCAGGGCTACGAGCTTCACGGCGAGGCCGCGCGAGCTCTACATCGGCGGCAAGTGGCGGCCGGCGCAGAACGGCGCGACTTTCGAAGTGGAGGATCCCGCGAGCGCGCAGGTGTTCGCGAAGGCGGCGGCGGGCGGCGCCGCGGACATCGACGCGGCGGTGAAGGCGGCGCGGCGCGCGTTCGAATCGCCGCCGTGGGCCACGATGACGCC
>JAEZCR010000103.1 GCA_023433465.1 Pseudomonadota bacterium
GGCCGATCCTCCGGACCGGCCCGCCCCCCGTTTCGGGGTGGTTACACCCGTCAGCCCTGTTAGCCGATCTGGTACGGATCGATCGGCAGCATCACCTGGGCCGGGACTCGCACGGCGATCTCGAAGTTCTGGCTGACGAAGTCGGCCTTCGGGCTGATCGCACGGGCATTCGCGAGGTCCACGTACGCCGCGCCGGTGTCACCCGACAGCCAGTTCATGACCGCACGGTTCGAGTACGCGGCCGTGGCGGCCTGGTTGGCCTGGCGGACCCGCACACGATCGTCGCGATCGACGATCGAGCGGCTGCGCGCGGCCATTTCGACGGCCGAATCACACGCGCTGCGGGCATCCGTCCAGTTGCGCTGCAGGGTGTGCAGCACGCAGAGGTTCGTCTGCTCGCGCGAGTTTGCGACCTTGCCGCCGATCTGGCGGCTGGCCCGCTCGATGTTCCCATCGACGAGCGCCTTGCCGCCGGGCGCGTCCAGAAAGCTGGCCAGCGTCAGCGTCTTGCGCGCCTGGGTGGCCGGGCATTCCTGCAGCTTCTCCGCGCGACGCGGGAGCTTCAGCGACCTGCCGGGATGGCCGACGTGGCGGATCGACGCGCGGCTCTCCACGGCGCAGGAAGCCGCCGGGGACTCGGCGGTGTTACCCGCGAGCGCGACATTCGTCGCCGAAAAGGAACACAGCAGCGTAAGGGTGGCGCAGGCCGCGAGAGACTTGTGAGACAACATACGATTACTCCTGAAAGGTTGGGGTTGGTTTCCAATCCAAAGGCGTAACGGTTCCCGGAACATTGTTCCGCGGCGGGAGTGGATAGTTGTTCGGCCCTAACAGCGCGGGGCCGCGCTGGACTTGGTCCAGACAGGGCTCAAGGGTGCATTCGGCTCGTCAGAGCAGGCCGGCGCGTTTGACGGCGTTGTAGCGATTGACGAGCTCGATGCCGAGATTCTGCGGCTCGGCGTCCACCATCAGCGCATCGCGCGCGGCCAGGCGGTTGAAGGCGTCGCGGCGCGCCTGCTCATATAAATGAGCGCTGCCCACGTCGAGAGCGGCATCGGCCGTCGAGATGTTCTGCAGGATGAGCTCGCCGACCACCCGCTCACGCAGCGACGCGAGCAGCACCAGGTGGCGGCTGCGCAGCAGGCGCAGCGCCTGGCCGAGCTCGCTCGAATCCTCGTCGCGGAAATTGGTGATCACGATCACGAGCGAGCGCTTGTGATGGCGGCGCAGCAGGTTCTGCGCGACCGATAGATAGTCCGAGTGCGTCGCGGTGGGTTGCACCGAATACAGCTCGCCCATGAGCGCGTTCAGCGCATGCGCGCCCTTGCGCGGCGCGAACACCCGCGCGTCCTCGGCCGGCGTGCCGAAGGTGAGGGCGCCGACCGCGTCGCCCTGCTTGAGCGCCACGTAGGACAGCAGCATCACGGCGTTCAGCACCTGATCGAAATGACCGCTCCTCACGCCATGTTCGACGTCGTACGCGCGCATGCGGCGTCCGCAGTCGACGAGCAGCATGACGCACTGGTCGCGCTCGTCCTGGAACTCGCGCAGGATCGGCTTGTTCTGGCGCAACGTCGCCTTCCAGTCGATGTGCCGCACCGGGTCGCCGTAGCGATACTCCGCGAGCTGCTTGAAGTCGGTGCCCTCGCCGCGCTGTTGATAGGTCTTGATGCCTATCTCCTGCAGGCGCCGGTCGCCCGCCAGCCAGGCGTAACGCGCGACCTGCGCGAAGTCCGGATACGCGCGCCGCGCGTCGACGCCGCCGAGCCGTTCGAGCAATTCGCACAGGCCAAGCCGCGAGCGGACGCGCAGGTCCGCGGGCGCGAAATCGATGTCGCCGCGCCGCGTCGGCGTCACTTCGTACGCGACATCGGTGAGTTTGCCTGGATGGAGCTCGAGCTTGGCGGGTAGCCCTGCGACTTCCAGGCTGGGGTCGCAGTGATCGAACAGCTCGCAGCGCCACGAATGCCGGCCGCCCGTTTCGAGCTGCACGTGAACCGGCAGCTTCACGCCGATCGCGAAGGCCGAGGGCAGGCGGCGCGTCAATCGCACCTCGGCCCGCGTCCACGCGCGGCGCGAAACGAGGAAGTCGATCGCGGTGAGCGCGGCCAGTGCGAGCACGAGGACGCCGGCCGCGGCCGCGACGGTTCCGCGCGGCACGCCGAACGACAACGCCGCAACCGCCGCCACCGCGCCGAAACCCAGCAGCGCGACACATCGCCGGCTCGGTATGAGCGCGAGTCTCATCAGACGCGGGGCGCCGCCACGTTGTCGATGATGGCGGCCAGCAGGTCGTCGGGTTTGCGGCCTTCGAGCAGCGCGTCCGGCGCCAGCGCGATGCGGTGGCGAAGAGCCGGTATCGCAATGCGCTTGATGTCGTCCGGGATCACGAAATTGCGTCCATCGAGCAAGGCGACGGCGCGCGCGCCGCGCACCAGCGCGAGCGGTCCGCGCGATCCGGCTCCCTGCGCGAGTCCGGCCCACTCGCGCGTCGCGCGCGCGAGCCGCACCGCGTAGTCGACGACCTGCTGGTCGACGCGCTGGCGCGCCGCGATGAGCTGCAGGCTCGAGACCGCGCGCTCGTTGAGCACCGGCACGACCTTCGACAGAGGTAGTTGGTCGCCGGGCTGATCGGCGGTCGCGCGGATCACGACGCCAACCTCGTCTTCGAGCGAGGGATAACCGATCTCGATCTTGAACAGGAAGCGGTCGAGCTGCGCCTCGGGCAGTGGATAGGTGCCCTCGGTCTCCACCGGATTCTGGGTCGCGAGCACCATGAAGGGCTTCGGCAGAGGATGCGTCTGGCCCTCGAGCGTGACCTGGAATTCCTGCATCACCTCGAGCAGCGCGCTCTGCGTCTTCGCGGGAGCGCGGTTGATTTCGTCCGCGAGCAGCAGGTGCGTGAACACCGGTCCGCGCACCACGCGCATCTCCATGGTCTTCGGATCGAGCACCGCGTGGCCGGTGATGTCCGAGGGCATCATGTCGGGCGTGAACTGCACGCGGCCATTCGTGAGCTGCAATGCCTGCGACATCGCTCGTACCAGCAGCGTCTTGCCGAGGCCGGGAACGCCCTCGATGAGCACGTGCCCCGACGCGACCAGCGCGAGCACGACCTCCTCGATCACCCGATGTTGACCGACCATCGCCTCGCCGATGCTCGCGCGTAGTTTGCCGAGCAGGTCGGCGGCTTTCTGGATCGTGGCTGCTTCAGTTTCCATGCGGAGACCTTTTGTATTTCAGTAAACGACGTCGCGCGGTCTCGAGCACCGCGATGGCGTTGCGCAGCTCGTGCGAGCCGCGCGCGCCGGAATAGTTGAGCACGGGACCGAGCTCGTCGGCGGGAATGCCGCTGAGCTTCGCGACCGCGGCGACGCGCTCGTCGCTGGGCAACCGGTCGTAGGCCGGCAGGTGCCGGAGCGCGGCGTCGCGCAACGCGCGCACCATCGCCGCGTGCAGCGCCCTGCCACCGCCGAAGCGCAACGCGAACTGCCCGGTGCCGCGAATCTGTTCGGCGAGTGAGCGCCGCGCGGTCTCGGTGGGCGCGGTGAGCGGGCCGAAGCGCGCGCTCGCGCGCCACAGGGCGAGCGCGATGAAAGCGAACAGCAGGAGCACCGCGGGCGCGCCATAACGCCACGTCAGGTCGAGGATCGACGTCTGCTCCTCTTCGCTCAGGAACAGCACCGAGTCGCCGCGGTCGAGCTGCGTCGCGCGCACGAACAGCCGCGCGTTGTCACCCTCGAGCAGGTCGCGGTACCGGAACGGCGTCGCGTTGATGAACGTCACGCTGCCGCGTCCGACCGCCGTGCGCACGGCGTGGATGTATTCGCCCTCGCGCAGCGCCCAGAGCATCTTGCGCGTCGTGGTGAGGGAGCGCGCGTGATCGACGTTGCACACCTTGAATTCACGCTCGGTCCCGTCCTCGACGAGACTGTCGCATTCGCGCGGCATGAAACCCGACAGGAGTTGCTGCTCGGCTCCGCGCAGCGTTTCCTCGGTGGAGTCTTCTTCTTCGTCGTCGACGGTCGTCGCGTCGCCGATGCCGCTCCACTTCGTGAACTGCCCGAAGTCGCCGAGGAAAGAGCCATCGACGACCAGCCGTCCACCCGCTTCGACCCATTCCTGCATGCGCTGCCGGCGAGAGTCGATCAGCGTCCAGTTCCAGTTCGAAAGCACGATCACGGAATCCGGATCGGGCGACGTGAAGATGTGCTCCCAGCTCGCGTCCGCACCGAGGCCTTCGGTTAGTCTGATCGCGGCGTAGAACGGGTTGGTCAGCGCCTCGCCCTTGAGCGGCATAGGCACCTTCGTTTCCTTGAACTTCACCTTCGTCGCCAGCGCCACGAGCGGCACGATGACGATCAGCGCGACCAGCAGCTTGAGGATCTGATTCTTCATCCGGCGGCTTCCGCCGGTCCGGCGCGGCGCGCGCCGGGTGTTTCGGGCGAATCGAGATTCTGCGAGAAGCCCGCGCACAACGCGTGTACCTCGGCCGGGTCCGCTTCGATGCCGCCGTAGATCGCACGCTGCCAGGTGCGTACGAGCCGCGTCGCGTAGGCGAGGCGGGCGGCATCGAGCCTGCGCGCGGCGAGCACCAGGCAATCACCTTCGGTGCTCGAATCGCGGATCGGGACCTCGTGCACGTGCGCGAGTCGCGACAGCAGGCCGCGGTACAGCAGCGCGAGCGCGGCGCGGTGTTCGCCCCGATCCCACAACACACGGGACGCGGCGCCGACGTCGGGCGGCAGGCTCTCGGGACGGATGTCGAGGTCCTGGACGTGGGTCGGCGCGACGAAGCGGGTGCCGCGGCTGAATCCATCCCGGCCGCTCGCGAAGATCCGGTAGATGAAAGTCGCGAGCAGCCCGATGAGGGCCGCGATCAGCAGCCACACGAGGAAACGCGAGGCCTGCGCGATCCACAGGAACAGGTCTCCTATCCACTTGAGCCACTCGGGCCAGTCGCTCTCGGGCGGCTCCTTCTCGGGCTCGGGATCCCAGTCGAGCGTGCGGATCGTGCGCTCGGCGGACAGATTCGGATCCTTCCGGACGTCTTCGACCGCGCGCTCGATCTCGGCGTCGGGTAGTTCGGCGGCGGACGTGCCGGACGTCTCCTGCGCGAACGAAGGCGCGCTCAGCAGCAGCGGCGCGAGCGCGAGCAGTGCGCGGGCGCCGCGCAAACGGCGCGGCTCAGCCGGCGAACGCACGGCGGAACTCCTGCTCGATGTCCCAGGCCTCGAGCTCGGCGCGGCGGTTCAGGTACATGCCGAACCCCGCGGCCACGTAGAACGGCTCGAGGAACAGCACGACGAGGAAGTAGGCGATGGACACCGCGAGCTGGGCGAAACGCGTGGCATCCTCGCTGAACAGCGTCATCAGCCCGAAATCCTCACCGGGAGGCGCGAACCAGTACAGCAGCGAAAGCGCCGCGAACGTGAGACCGGTCTCCGCCCAGTAGAACGCCTTGGTCATCATGAACGCCGGGCCGCTGTACCGGCGCCGCAGCTGCGCGATTCGGCCGCGCATCTGGAAGAACGGCAGCCCCTCGAGTTGATAGACGGGCTGCGTGAACGAGCGCCACGGCGAAAGCCTGCGCCAGGTCCAGGTGATGAAGAACTGCCGCCACAACACCACGCGCTGTTCGCGGAACAGGTCGCCGACGGTCGTGGACTGACCGAACGCGGCGCGCGCCAGCACGAACAGCACCACGCGATCGAGCCATGGCTTCGCCCACCACAATGCGAGCCACGGCAGCCAGGTGGCGATCTCGAACAGCGACAGCGCGAGCAGGCCAGTCGGTACCGCGACGATCAGGAAACACGGATAGACCGAGCGCGCGGTCTCCTGGCACAGCCGCACGCCGAGATCGGCGGCCTCGTGGGCCGCGCGGGGTCTCATCTGCAATGCCAGCGTGTCAATCCGCACGGCGGCCCTGCAGCGTGAAATAGGAGATCACCGCGATCCAGCAGCCGGCCGCGACGCCGTATTTCACGGCGTTCGGCAGCCAGCGCGCCGACGACCAGAACCCTTCGATGGCCGCGGCGATGAAGAACATCACGGCGAAGCCATAGACGATGATCATGGTTTCACGCGCGGCCTGGATGAGGCTCTGGATGCGCGTGTTGCGCCCGGGCGCGACCAGCGCGTGACCGAGCCTCAGCCCCGCGCCGCCCGACAGGACGATGGCGGTGAGCTCGAAGGCGCCGTGCGTCACCACGAACGAATAGAAGGTCTCGGAGAAACCGCGCTCGGTGAGATAACCCGCGATGGCGCCGATCGTGACGCCGTTGAACACGAGAAAGAAAATGCTGCCGAGTCCCGCGAACAGTCCGCCCGCGAAGCACTGGAAGCCTATGCCGGTGTTGTGGGCGATGTAGTAGCCGAACATGATCCAGTCCTCGTCGGCGCCGCGCACGCTGCCGATCGATTCGGCGGAATCCGAGTACATCTGCTCGAATTGCGCGGCCGTGGCCGCGTCCACCACGGAGAGGATCAGGTCGGGACGCAGGTACACGAGCAACCCCGTGACGAGCATCGGCAGCCCGAACAGCGCGGCCGACAGCCACATGTAGCCGGAATGCGCGCGCACCGCTCGCGGAAAATCGACCAGGAAGGCGCGGCGGATGCCCGACAGGCCGAACTCGCGCCGCTGGTAGATCACCTGGTGCGCGTCGGCCGTGAGCTTGTCGAGCCGGTCGAGCAGGTAACGTGGATAGGAGCGGGCGCGCGCGAGCGCGAGGTGTTCGCAGGCGCGCCGGTACAGCGCCGCGACGCGCTCGCCCTGGATCGGGTCCGCGTCGCGGGCGCGATTGTTCTTTCCGGCGAGGATCAGGCGCACCTGGTTCTCGAGCTCGGTCCATTCCTCCTGGTAGATGTTCTCGAACTGCAACGGCGTCATGCACGCCTGCCTAACAACCATTGCGCGACGCCGAGCACGCGGCGCGTGATCTCGTTCTCCGGTCGCCGCTCGTTGCCCTGGACCGGCGCCGCGATCGCCGCGAGTTCGTCGAGGCGTTCGATCGTGAGCGTCGGCGCGCGCGCGGCGAGCGCGATGATCGCGGCCTGGTCGCGCGGCGCGAGCGGGCGAACGGGCGCGATGGGCGCCACCATGTCGAGCGTGGCCTTCGGCGCGGGACGGCTCTGGTGCACGACGAGCGTGGCCGCCGCGATGTCACCGAGGCGCTTGCCGTCCTTGCGCAGGAGCATGCTCAGGATGGCGAAGCCGAAGGCGGCGGGCATGAAATCCGCGACGCGCAGCAGGTTGCGCGTGATGGAAGCGGCCGGCGTGATCGGCAGACCGTTGTCCATGACGACCTTGAGCCCCATCGCGCGTTTGCCGGGCGTGGCGCCGCTGCGCCCGAGCTCGAAGACCACCGGGTAGAACCAGGTGAGCACGAATATCAGGATCAGCCAGAACGCGATGCCGACGCCGCCCAGCAGCATCGCCACGAACGCGCTCGCGTAGTAGATGGCGATGACGATCAGCTGGTCGATCAGGAACGCGCAGAAGCGCGCCGAGATTCCGGCCGGACGCAGCTCCAGCAGAATTCCCTCGGGTGTTTCAGCCGCGACGATCGAATCGAGCACGAGACCTGTGGTTGTAATTGTCGGACGCCCGATTCTCGCCTAACCACGGAGGACTTGTCGCCCCACCTGCGACATTTTGCGTTGACCAATGTGCCGGCGCCGGCCAGCATAACCATGCGGGGGCTTTCCCGCGGGAGCCTGCGCGTGTCCGAAGCAGAAATGTTGACGAGTGTCCTTGCATGTCCGCGCTGCAGGCGTGGTCAGCTCGCGCTCGAAAAGGCCGGGTGGATGTGCCGGGCCTGCAGCAGCGGTTATCCGGTGATCGGGGACATTCCCTGGTTGTTTCCCGATCCGCGGCTCGCGCTCGCGGACTGGCGCGGCCGGCTCGTCCTGCTGTCACAGCATCTCGGCTCCGAGGCGGCCACGATGCGCGCGGAACTCGCGGCGGATGTTTCCGCGGCGACGCGCCGGCGTCTCGAGATCGTCGCGTCCGCGTACGAAGACCAGGTTTCCCGTCTGCGCGCGCTGCTCGCGCCGCTCGGCCTCGACGCGGCTGGCACGCCGGAACCGGTGCACCACGCGCTCGGCACGCGCCTGCCGATCGAGCAGGGCCTGACTAACTACTATGTGAACCTGCACCGCGACTGGTCGTGGGGTGCGGAGGAAAACGCCGCGACTCTGGCCGAGATCGGCGCCGCGCTCGACGGCGGCATGGCGGGACTCGGTGTCACGCTCGTGCAGGGCGCCGGCGCGGGCCGCCTGGCCTACGATCTGCACGCCGCGGGCGGGGCACCGCTGACCGTGGCCACCGATTTCAATCCACTGCTGCTGTTCGCGGCACGCGAGTTGTTCGCCGGCCGGGAGATCGAGCTCTACGAATTCCCGATCTCGCCGCGCCGGATCGAGGACCACGCCGTCCTGCGGCGGCTGACGTCGCCCGGCCCCGCGCGGACCGGGCTCGTGCTCATCGGCGCGGACGCGTTGCAGCCGCCGTTCGCGGACGGCGTCTTCGATACCGTCGTGACGCCGTGGTTCATCGACATCATCGGCGAACCTTTCTCGCGCGTCGCGGCGCGCATCAATCTACTGCTCAAGCCCGGCGGCCGTTGGATCAACACCGGCTCGCTCGCGTTCGCGCGCGCGCCCCACGCCGAACGCATCGGCCTCGAAGAAGCCCTCGAACTGCTGCCCGCCGCCGGCTTCGGCGCCCCACGCGTGCGCGAAGCTACCGTGCCGTACATGCGCTCCCCAGCGAGCCGCCACTCGCGTCTCGAACAAGTGGTCACCTGGGTGACCGAAAAAGTCGCGTCTCCGTCCGAAACGCCACGCACCCGCGTCCTTCCCGACTGGCTGCTCGACGCCACCAGGTCCATTCCGAAAACCCGTGCCTTCGAGATGCAACAAGTCTCGAGCCGCGTCCACGCCTTTCTTCTTGCGATGATCAACGGCGAACGCTCGCTTCGCGACATGGCCCGCATGCTCGTCGAACAACGCCTCATGGCCCCCGACGAAGCCGAGTCTCAAGTAAAAATCTTTCTCGCGAAACTCCACGAAGACTCCGAATCCCGCACCACGTTCTAATGGGGACATTCCTCGATTCCTGGCAAACGGGGACAGACAGCAATTGGGGTCTGCCCCCATTTTTCGCCACGATTCATCTCCGAATCGCCCGATCCTCGCCCGACCGCACTCCCGATCCAGCGCTGAAATGACTCCCAGGGAGCAAAACCGCTCTCGGCAATCGAATCAACTGGAGAGGGAACATGAGCACCTGGACGACGAAGTTTCGCAATCCCGCGCTGGTCGCGGGTGTGTTGGCAATCAGCCTGGCGATGAACCCGGCCTCGGCCGCAACGAAGGGACATGCCAGCGATGGCGCGGCGAAGCGCGGCGTCGCAGGCTTCACCGGTGGCGCGATCATCGGCGCCGCCGCGGGCGGACCGATCGGCATGGTCGTGGGCGCGATCGTGGGCGGAAAGGTGGGTGAGCGCAGCGCCATGAAGAGCCATGCCCTCGCCGAGCGCAAGGCCGAGGCCGCGTTGCTCGCCGGCGAGGTCGATACGCTGTCGAGCTCGCTCGATTCGCTGAGCGGCAAGGCCGGGCAGGTCGGTTCGACCGTGCAGTTCCGCACGGGCGAAACCACCGTTCGCGACAGCGATCGCGCGCGCATCGCGAAACTCGGCACGCTGGTCGCGGGCCTGCCCGACGTGCGTGTCCGCGTGTCCGGCTTCGCGGACGCACGCGGCGACGAGGCGCTCAACCTCAGGCTCTCGCAGGAGCGCGCCGCGACCGTCGCCGACGAGCTCGTGAAGGCGGGCGTGCCGAAGGAGCGGCTGATCATCGAGGGCATGGGCGAGCGGTTCGCGTCGACTGAGGCCCCCACGGATGACCAGGCCTTCGAACGCTGCGTGGAGATCCGCCTCGAAAAAGGCGCGGCGCTCGCCAGCAACTGACCGCCGACCGTGCGGTCGACCACGGGCGGCGCGCTCGAACGGGCGCGCCGCCCGCATACTGAGGGCCTCGATCCGGAGGCACCCATGAGCATGCAGATCGTCGATTTCGCGCAGTCCATCGCCGGCGAACCTTCGACTCCCGCGCCCGACCGGCTCCTCGCGGGCTCCCCGCGACAACACGTGTGCAACTACTTCACCGATGGGACCGAACAATTCTTCGCGGGCCGCTGGTCGAGCACGCCGGGCAAATGGCGGATCCGGTACACCGAATCCGAGTTCTGCTGCCTGGCGAAGGGTCGAGTAGTGCTCGAAAACAGTGCCGGGCAGCGCTGGGAGTTCGCCGCGGGGGCCGCATTCGTGGTGCCTTCGGGGTTCGAAGGTACCTGGGAGGTACTAGAAGAGTGCACCAAGTTCTACGCCATCTTCGAGAGCCGCACTTGATTAGTGCAATCCCTCGGCCCGCCGGGGCATAATCCCGGCCCTCGGCTGCATGTGTATTGTTTTACACTACATGTAAGCCATTGGAATTTCTATGTTTTCAAGCCGTCGCGGCATGTATGGCACACCCTTTGCTTTAGCAGTGGGGCCCTTTTGCCCTTGGAGGAGATAATGAAATCGATAAGAACACTGGCGCTCGTGACCGGCCTCCTTGGCCTTTGCGGCGTCGCGCAAGCTCAATTCAGTTCCACGTGGACTTTCGTGAGCGACTACGACTTCCGCGGCGTGAGCCAGAGCGGCAAGGATCCGGCCGTACAAGCCAGCGCTGACTATGCGTTCGGCGAGAGCGGATTCGCGGTCGGCGCGTGGGTCTCGAATGTCGACTGGGGTGTCGACGACGACCTCGAGCTCGACTACTACCTGAGCTATTCGCACTCGTTCAACGACACGTTCTCGTTCTCGACGGGCGCGGTCTACTACGACTATCCGCTGGGCCCCGACCTCTCCGGCTTCGCTGAAGTCTATGCGGGCATCGACGTCGGCAACTTCGGCTTCAAGCAGTGGTACGCGTGGGACAACTACGCGGCCGACGAGAGCGCGCAGTACACCGAGGCCAACTACTCCCAGCCGATCGGCGAGAACTTCTCGCTGGACTTCCACGCGGGTTACTCGTGGGGTTCGTACTGGGAAGACAATGAAATCTTCGACTACGCCGTGCAGGCCAACTACACGGCCGGCAAGGTGACGTTCTTCGGCAAGTTCACCGGTACGGATGCCAGCGGCGCCGCCAGGGTCCGGGACGACATCGGCAACAACGAGCCGCGTTTCCTGATCGGCCTCACGTTCACGTTCCCGTTCGAATGATTTGACGCTTCGACAAGATCAGCGAAGAATCCAAGCTGACTCGGAAAGGCCGGTCCTCGCGACCGGCCTTTCCTTTTGGCCGTTTCAAAATAGATAGCTGGACATGAAAGACCTCAGCAGCGGCTCGATACCGGGACACATCGGCACGATGTCGATCCAGATGGCGATCCCGATCTTCGTGCAGACGCTGTATTTCTTCACGGACCTGTACTTCGTCACCAAGCTCGGCGACGCGGTGACGGCCGGCGTCACGTCGGCGGGCAACATCTGGTTCGTGACGCTGGCGCTGACGCAGATCCTGAACGTCGGCACGCTCGCGCTCGTGGCGCAGGCGGTGGGCGCGAAGGACCGCGAGCGCGCGAACCTGGTGTTCAACCAGGCGCTGATGTTGTCGCTGTTCCTGGTGGTGGCCGTGATCGTCGGGCTCTACGCGTTCTCGGGAACGTACATGCGCGCTGTCGCCGCGGACGCGGACACCGCGCGCGCGGGCATCGACTATCTACATTGGTTCGCGCCCGGGCTCGGGCTGCAGTTCATCATGATCGCGATGTTCGCGACGCTGCGCGGCACGGGCATCGTGATGCCGACGATGATCATCCAGATGCTGACGCTGGTGGTGAACATCGTCCTCGCGCCGGTCCTGATCGCGGGGTGGGGCACGGGCCGGCCGCTCGGCGCGGCGGGCGCGGGACTCGCGAGCACCATCGCCGTCGTCGTGGGCGTGATCCTGTGCGCTTACTATTTCCATCGGCACGAGAAATACGTCTCCATCCATCGCGAGCAGATGCGGCCGCGGACACAGGTGTGGGGCCGCGTACTCGCGGTCGGGTTGCCCGTCGGGCTCGAGTTCATCCTGATCTCGATCGTGATGACGGTGATCTACTACCTGATACGGGATTTCGGCGCGGCCGCGCAGGCGGGATTCGGCGTGAGCCAGAGCGTCATGCGCATCATCATGCTGCCCGCGATGGCCGTGGCGTTCGCCGCCGCGCCGATCGCGGGCCAGAACTTCGGCGCACGCAAGCCCGAGCGCGTGCATGAGACGTTTCGCTGGGCGGCGGCGCTGAGCGTCGTGATCATGACGGCGCTCACGGTCGTGTGCCAGTTCGAGGCCGAGTGGTTCATGCACTGGTTCACGCGTGAGGACGCCGTGGTCGCCGTCGGCGTGGAGGTGCTCGTGATCACCTCGTGGAATTTCGCCGCGACAGGCTTGATCTTCAGCTGCTCTTCGATCTTCCAGGGTCTCGGCAATACCTGGCCCGTGAGTGGTGCGAGCGCATTCCGGCTCGTGCTGTTCATCGTGCCCGCGTTCTGGCTGACGTCACGCCCGGGTTTCACGCTCGACGAGTTGTGGTACCTGTCGGTGGCGACGATGTTCCTGCAGGCGGGGCTGAGCTATCTACTGCTGCGCCGCGAGTTCGCCCGCAAGCTGGGGAAAATGGGGACATTCCTCGTTTCCTAGCAAAAGGGGACAGACCTGGCGCATCGGTGATCCTGCCCAGGCCTGTCCCCTTTTGCCGGGAAACAGGGAATGTCCCCATTACTTCAGGGCTTCCGAGAGGATTCCGATCAGCTCGTCGATGTGATTCGGCTCGATGATGAGCGGCGGCGAGAGCGCGATGATGTCGCCCGTCGTGCGGATCAGCAGCCCGCGCTCGAAGCACTCGAGATAAACCTCGAAGGCGCGTGCGCCGGGCGACCCTGCGACAGGCGCGAGTTCGATACCGGCGACGAGGCCGTAATTGCGCACGTCGATCACGTGCGGCAGGCCCTTCAACGAATGCACGGCCTCCTCGAACGCGGCCGCCATCTGCTTCGCGCGCGTGAGCAGGTTCTCGCGCTGGTAGATGTCGAGCGCCGCGAGACCGGCGGCGCAGGCGATGGGATGCGCCGAATACGTGTAGCCGTGGAACAGTTCGATCGCGCCCGGCGGCCCCTGCATGAACGCATCGTAGACCTGCTTCGAGACGAGCACCGCGCCCATCGGCACGCAGCCGTTGGTCAGGCCCTTCGCGCAGGTGATGATGTCCGGCGTCACGCCGAACTCCTGCGCCGCGAACGGTGAGCCGGTGCGGCCGAATCCCGTGATCACCTCGTCGAAGATCAACAGGATGCCGTGTTTGTCGCAGATCTCGCGCAGGCGCTGCAGGTATCCCCGCGGCGGCAGGATGACGCCGGTCGAACCCGCGATTGGCTCGACGATGACCGCCGCGATGGTCGAGGCGTCGTGCAACGCGACCAGCCGCTGGAGATCGTCCGCGAGATCGGCGCCCTGCGCCGGCAAGCCGCGCGTGAATGAATTGCGCGCGGGATCGTGCGTATGTCGCAGATGATCCACGCCGGGGATCATCGCCGCCGGCCACACCTTGCGATTGGCCACCATGCCGCCCACGCTGATGCCGCCGAAACCCACCCCGTGGTAACCCCGCTCGCGGCCTAACAATCGAACGCGCGCGGCGTCGCCCTTCACGCGGTGATACGCCAGCGCGATCTTGAGCGCGGTGTCGACCGACTCCGAGCCGGAGTTCGTGAAGAACACGTGTTCGAGCCCGGCCGGCGCGATGCGCACCATGGCATTCGCGAGCTCGAACGCCGCGGGATGTCCCATCTGGAACGGCGGCGCGTAGTCCATCGTTTCGAGCTGCCGCGCGACGGCCTGCGTGATCTCCTCGCGGCCGTGCCCGGCGTTGACGCACCAGAGGCCCGCGACACCGTCGAGGATGCGGCGCCCCTCGGGCGTTTCGTAGTACATGCCGGCGGCCCTGGCGAGCATGCGCGGCTTGCTCTTGAACTGGCGGTTCGCCGTGAACGGCATCCAGTAGGCGTCGAGGGAGGAACCTGGGGTTTGCGGCTGGGCGGACATTCGCGTCTCCGGAAGTAGCCCGGTCATGATAATTAAAAGGTGGGCCCTCGTTGACACGACAGCGAAATCGCGCCGAAATCCCCCGGCAACCAAGGAATGATCCAGGGACCGCCGCCGGAACACCACCATGACCATCGACGTCGGAGCGCGACTCAAACACGTGCGCGAAGTGCACGGCCTCTCGCAGCGCGAGCTCGCGCGCCGGGCCGGCGTGACCAACGGACTCATCTCCCTGATCGAGCAGAACCGCGTGAGCCCGTCGGTGGGCTCGCTCAAGAAGGTGCTCGACGGCGTGCCGCTGTCCATGGCGGAATTCTTCACGCTCGACGTCACGAGCGCGGCGCAGGTGTTCTACTCGGCCAGCGAGCTGGTGGAGATCGGCAACGACGGCGCGTCGCTGCGGCTGGTCGCGGCGCAGCGGCCGGGCCGGCAGCTCACGGTGCTGCACGAGCGTTATGAGCCGGGCGCGGCGACCGGCGACGACATGTTGTCGCATCGCGGGGAGGAAGGCGGTGTCGTCGTGCGCGGGCGGGTCGAGCTCACGGTGGGGGGACAATCGCGCATCCTCGAGCCGGGCGACGCCTACTATTTTTCGAGCGCCACGCCGCATCGATTCCGCAACGTCGGCCGCGAGGTCTGTGAGATCATCTCGGCCTCCACCCCGCCGACTTTCTAGGACGTCCCGATGTCCGCGCAGCCGAAACCTTCCGTGAACCAATGGCGCGAACGCGCAGCCGCCGTCAAGCCACGCTCGGGCGTGTTCATCGACGGGCGCTTCGTGCCGTCCGCGAGCGGCAAGACGTTCGACAACATCAACCCGGCCACGGGGCGCTCGATCGGCGCGGTCGCGCTCGGCGAGCAGGCGGATATCGACAGCGCGGTGGCGAGCGCGCGCAAGGCGTTCCGCGCGGGTAGTTGGGCGCAGCTGGAGCCGAAGGCGCGCAAGCGCGTGTTGACGCGCCTCGCGGAGCTCATGCTCGAGCACCGCGACGAACTCGCGTTGCTCGAAACGCTCGATACCGGCAAACCCATTTCAGACAGCCTCGCCGTGGACATCCCCTCGGCCGCAAACTGCATCCGCTGGTACGCGGAAGCCGTGGACAAGATCTATGACGAGGTCGCGCCCACCGGGCCGCGCGCGCTGGCGACGATCACGCGCGAGCCCATGGGTGTGGTCGGCGCGATCGTACCGTGGAATTTCCCGTTGCTCATGGCGTCGTGGAAGATAGGCCCGGTGCTCGCGAGCGGGAATTCGCTCGTGCTCAAGCCCTCGGAGAAGTCGCCGCTGACCGCGCTGCGCGTCGCCGAGCTCGCGGTGGAGGCGGGTTTGCCGCCCGGTGTGTTCAACGTCGTGCCTGGTTTCGGCAATCCCGCGGGCGCCGCGCTCGCGTCGAACATGGACGTCGACTGCATCGCGTTCACGGGTTCGACGGCGACCGGCAAGGTGGTGATGCAGCTCGCCGCGCAGTCGAATCTCAAGAAGGTATCGCTCGAGTGCGGCGGCAAGTCGCCCAACATCGTGCTCGCGGACTGCCCGGATCTTGATCGTGCCGCGACCGCGGCGGCGTTCGCGATCTTCTTCAACCAGGGCGAGATGTGTTCCGCGGGATCGCGCCTGCTGGTCGACGCGTCGATCAAGGACGCGATGCTCGAGAAGATAGCGGCGGTCGGCCGGCAGATGGCGCCCGGCGATCCGCTGGATCCGGAGACGAAGCTCGGCGCGATCGTCGACGAGCTTCAGATGAAACGCGTGCTCTCTTATATAGACGCCGGCAAGTCCGATGGCGCGCGCGTCGCGCTCGGAGGCTCGCGCACGCGGGTCGAGAGTGGCGGTTTCTTCGTCGAGCCCACGGTATTCGATGGCGTGAAGCCCGCGATGCGCATCGCGCGCGAGGAGATCTTCGGTCCCGTGCTCGCGACGATCACGTTCAAGGACGTCGAGGAGGCGATCCGCATCGCGAACGACGTGGACTACGGCCTCGCGGCAGCCGTCTGGACGCGTGACATCAATATCGCGCATCGCACGGCGCGGGCGTTGCGCGCCGGCACCGTCTACGTGAACTGTTACGACGCCGACGACATCACCGTGCCGTTCGGCGGCTTCAAGCAGTCGGGCATCGGGCGCGACAAGTCGCTGCACGCGTTCGACAAGTACACCGAGCTCAAGACCACGTGGATCGACCTGA
>JAEZCR010000108.1 GCA_023433465.1 Pseudomonadota bacterium
TCATGGTGGGCTCGCCGGGTACCGGCAAGACGTTGCTCGCGCGCGCCATCGCGGGCGAGGCCAAGGTGCCGTTCTTCACGATCTCCGGTTCCGACTTCGTCGAGATGTTCGTCGGCGTGGGTGCGTCGCGCGTCCGAGACATGTTCGAGCAGGCGAAGAAACACGCGCCGTGCATCATCTTCATCGATGAAATCGACGCGGTCGGCCGTCATCGCGGCGCCGGCCTGGGTGGTGGTCACGACGAGCGCGAACAGACCCTGAACCAGCTGCTGGTCGAGATGGACGGCTTCGAGGGCAACGAGGGCATCATCGTCATCGCGGCGACCAACCGTCCCGACGTGCTCGATCCCGCGCTGCTTCGTCCGGGTCGCTTCGACCGCCAGGTCGTCGTGCCGCTGCCCGACGTGCGCGGCCGCGAGCAAATCCTGCGCGTGCACATGCGCAAGGTTCCGCTGGCCGACGACGTGAAGCCCGCGTACATCGCGCGCGGTACGCCCGGCTTTTCCGGCGCCGATCTCGCCAACCTCGTGAACGAGGCCGCGTTGTTCGCGGCCCGCGCCAACAAGCGCATCGTCGGCATGGAAGAGTTCGAGCGCGCGAAGGACAAGATCTACATGGGCGCCGAGCGCCGCTCGATGGTCATGTCGGACGACGAAAAGAAGATGACCGCCTATCACGAGGCCGGTCACGCCATCGTCGGCTACCTCGTGCCCGAGCACGATCCCGTCTACAAGGTGACGATCATCCCGCGCGGTCGCGCGCTCGGTCTCACGTGGTACCTGCCGGAAGGCGACCGCTACAGCCCGAGCAAGCGCCGCCTCGAGAGCAAGATCTCGTCGGCCTTCGGTGGCCGCGTGGCCGAACAGATCATCTTCGGCAACGACGGCATCACGACCGGCGCTTCGAGCGACATCGAGCACGCGACCGACCTCGCGCGCAACATGGTCACGAAGTGGGGCCTGTCCGACAAGCTCGGCCCGCTGACGTATTCCGAGGAGAACGGCGAAGTGTTCCTCGGCCGCCAGGTCACGCAGCACAAGCAGGTGTCCGACGAGACCGCGCACCTGATCGACGAGGAGATCCGTCGCCTCATCGACGTGAACTACAAGCGCGCGAGGGAAATCCTCGACGCCAACCTCGACAAGCTGCACATGATGGCCGACGCGCTCGTGAAGTACGAAACGATCGACGAGACGCAGATCAAGGACATCATGAGCGGCAAGCCCCCGAGGCCGCCCGCGGATTGGGACGACTCGGTGGGCACGCCGCAGACCAAGCGTCCTGAAGGCGCGTCCGAGGGCGGCACTCCCGTCGGCTCTCCCGCCTGATCCGGCCCTCGGGCCGCAGTCGGGATGCACATCCCTGAAACCTGGCAGTGCCGGGATCGAGTCATCGATCTCGGCACTCCCGCCGTCATGGGCGTGCTCAACATCACGCCCGATTCCTTTTCCGACGGCGGCCGATTCCTCGCGCGCGAAGCCGCGCTCGAACAGGCGCGCCGCCTGGTCGCGGAGGGCGCGGCCATCATCGACGTCGGCGGTGAGTCCACGCGTCCGGGCGCTTCGCCCGCCACGGCGGCCGAAGAGTTAGACCGCGTCGTTCCGGTCATCGAAGCGGTGCGCCGCGAATTCCCCGCGACGTTCATCTCCGTCGACACCACCAAGCCCGAAGTCATGAAGGCCTCCATCGCCGCGGGCGCCGACATCATCAACGACGTCCGTGCGCTCGCCGAACCGGGCGCGCTCGCCGTGGCCGCGTCGAGCGGCGCGGGTGTGTGTCTCATGCACATGAAGGGCGAGCCGCGCACGATGCAGGACGCGCCGTCATACGAGGACGTTGTGGGCGAGGTGAGCGCATTCCTCGCCGAACGGGTGGCCGCCGCGCGCGCCGCGGGAATTGATTCGAGCCGTATCGCGATCGATCCCGGCTTCGGCTTCGGCAAACGCGTCATCGACAATCTCGCGCTGCTCAAGCGCCTCGAACAACTCAGTACGTTAGGCGTGATATTGGCCGTGGGCCTGTCACGCAAGTCCATGCTCGCGAAGATCACGGGACGCGCGGTCGGCGAACGTCTCGCGGGCAGCGTCGCGCTCGCCGCCATTGCGGTTCTCAACGGAGCGCGTATCGTGCGCGCCCACGATGTGGCCGCGACGGTCGATGCAGTGCGAGTCGCCGCGGCGGTAGTTCAGGGAGCGGATTTCGATGTCTCGTAAGTATTTCGGTACCGATGGAGTTCGCGGACGCGTCGGCGAACATCCCATGACGGTGGATTTCGCCTTGCGCCTCGCGAGTGCGGCGGCGCGCGTGCTCGCACCCGAGGGTGGCACGGTGCTGATCGGCAAGGACACTCGTCTTTCCGGCTACATGTTCGAGGCGGCGCTCGAAGCGGGTTTCGTCGCCGCAGGCGTCGACGTGCTGCTGATCGGCCCGCTGCCGACGCCGGGCATCGCGTTCATGACGCGCAAGTTCCAGTGCGACTTCGGCGTCGTCATCAGCGCCTCTCACAATCTCTACGACGACAACGGCATCAAGTTCTTCGATCGCGACGGCGGCAAGCTCTCGGACGATATCGAGGAAGCCATCGAGGCCGAGCTCGAGAAGAGCCCCGTCACGCTCTCGTCGGTCGACCTCGGTCGTGCCTCGCGCGTGGACAAGTCGCGCCGTCACTACCAGGACTTCTGCGCGGAATCGCTGCCCAAGGGGATGACGCTCGAGGGCATGAAGCTCGTGGTCGATTGCGCGAATGGCGCCGGCTACAAGGTCGTGCCGCGCACGCTGACGGATCTCGGCGCGGAAATCATTCCGATGGGTTGCTCGCCCAACGGCCGCAACATCAATGACGGCTGTGGATCCACTTCACCGGGACTGCTGCAGCTCACCGTGCCGGGCGTACGCGCGGCCGCGGGAATCGCGCTCGATGGCGACGGCGACCGGCTCGTCATGGTCGATGGACTCGGCCGCGTCGTCGATGGCGATCAACTCATCTATATCATCGCGAGCGCGCGCAAACGCGCGGGCACGCTCAAAGGTCCCGTCGTCGGAACGGTGATGAGCAACCTCGGGCTCGAGGTCGGCTTGCGCCAGCAGGGGATCGAATTCCGGCGCGCGCAGGTCGGTGACCGCTACGTGCTCGGCGCCCTGCGCGAGACCGGTGGTGAGGTCGGCGGCGAGTCTTCGGGACACATCCTGCTGCTCGACAAGACGACGACCGGCGACGCGATGATGGCGGCCTTGCAGGTTCTAGCGGTCATGCGCGAGACAGGCCAGAGCCTCGCGGAGCTCGCGGCCGGAATGGCGCGTTTCCCCCAGACCATGATCAACGTGAGAGTGGCCCGGCGCTTCGACCCGAAGTCGGTCCCGGAGCTCGGAGAAGCCGTGCAGCGCGTGGAAACCGAGCTCGGCGACGAGGGCCGTGTGGTTCTGCGGCCCTCCGGCACCGAACCCGTGATCCGCGTCATGGTCGAGGCCCGGGACGAGACGGATACGCAGCGTTGTGCCGAGGAAATCGCGGCCGCGGTGCGCCGCGTTGCGTCCTGAGGGGCCCGCCGCTATCATCCCGCCCCTTTTTTGAGCGGCCCCTTTCGGCCGCCGGCAGAACACATGCGTCGTCAGATCATCGCAGGCAACTGGAAAATGCACGGCTCGCGCGCGGAAAACGCGGCGCTGGTCGAGAACATCGTGCACAAGCTGCCGAACACCTCGGCGGAAGTGTGGGTGTGTCCTCCATTTCCCTACCTTGCTGAAGTGAGCCGTGCCCTGGCCGGATCACGCGTGAGCCTGGGCGCGCAGGACTGCTGCGCCGAAACCCAGGGCGCGTTCACCGGCGAGGTTTCGGCCTCCATGTTGAAGGACGTCGGCTGCGCGGGCGCGATCGTGGGGCACTCCGAGCGCCGCGCGCTGTTCGCCGAAACGGATCAGCTCGTGGCGCGCAAGTTCGCCGCGGTGCTGGCCGCGGGTCTCATGCCGATCCTCTGCGTCGGCGAGTCGCTCGCCGAGCGCGAAGCGGGCCGCACGTTCGAAGTGGTGGATCGCCAACTCGACGCGGTGCTGGATCTGTCCGGCGTGGCGGCATTCAATCGCGCGGTGATCGCGTATGAGCCCGTGTGGGCCATCGGCACCGGCAAGACGGCGACGCCGCAACAGGCCGAGGAAGTGCATGCCCACATCCGCGGGCGCATCGCGGCTCGCGATGCTAAGATCGCGGCCCTCGTCCGAATCCAGTACGGCGGCAGCGTCAAGGGCGCGAACGCGGCGGAGCTGTTTTCGATGCCGAACGTGGACGGCGGCCTCATCGGCGGCGCTTCTCTGAAGGCCGAAGAATTCCTGGCGATCGTCGCAGCCGCCCGCGCCTGATTTTGGAACTTTCAAGATGTTGCGAACCATTCTCACAGTCGTGCAGGTCCTTTCGGGCTTCATCATCGTAGGACTCGTGCTGTTGCAGCGTGGCAAAGGCGCGGACGCGGGTGCGGGATTCGGTGCGGGCGCATCGGGAACGGTTTTCGGAGCGCGCGGGGCCACTACGGGCCTGTCGCGCATGACGGCGATCGTCGCCGCCATTTTCATGATCAACAGTCTTTTCCTGACCTACGCGTTCAGGGACCAGGCGCGCGCCACGCCGGAATCGCTGCTCGACAAGGTTCCGGTGGGCACGACGGCCCCGGCGCCCGTTGAGACGGCACCGCCGGTCGACGCGAACGCCGTGCCCGTTCCGACCGCACCGGCCGAACAGCCGGCGCCGACACCGGAAAAGCCCTGACGAATTTTTGAACACGCCGACGTGGTGGAATTGGTAGACACACTAGCTTGAGGGGCTAGCGGAGCGATCCGTGGGAGTTCGAGTCTCCCCGTCGGCACCATCACTTTCCTGCGCTCTGATACAATCGCGCGCGAATTTTTCCGGGGGCGGTTGTCTCTCATCATCGAGAGGTTGCTGCCCCTTTTCGTGATGGCGCAGACCTGTCGGACATGCTCGAAAACTACCTGCCAGTATTGATCTTTCTCACCGTGGCCACGGGCCTCGCGCTGGTACTGCTGACGCTTGGCATCGTCATCGGCCGGTGGAAGGCGAAGGCGCGTACTGACGCGCAGAAGCTCTCGCCGTATGAGTGCGGCTTCGAGGCCTTCGAAGACAGCCGCATGAAATTCGACGTGCGTTACTACCTCGTCGCCATTCTCTTCATCATCTTCGATCTCGAAATCGCCTTCCTCTTTCCGTGGGCGGTGGTGCTGGACAGCATCGGTGTGTTCGGTCTCGTCGCGATGGGCATCTTCCTGTTCATCCTCGTCGTGGGCTTCATCTACGAGTGGAAGAAAGGAGCGCTCGAGTGGGATTAGCGGACAACGCACCAGACAATGAACCACAGGGCTTCGCCGAGCGCGGATTCCTGACGACCACCGTCGACACCGTCTTCAACTGGGCGCGCACCGGATCGTTGTGGCCGATGACGTTCGGCCTCGCGTGCTGCGCGGTCGAGATGATGCATGCCGGCGCGTCGCGGTATGACCTCGACCGCTTCGGCGTCGTGTTCCGCCCGAGCCCGCGCCAGTCCGACGTGATGATCGTCGCCGGCACGCTCGTGAACAAGATGGCGCCGGCACTGCGCAAGGTCTACGACCAGATGCCCGAGCCGCGCTGGGTCATTTCGATGGGCTCGTGCGCGAACGGCGGCGGCTACTACCACTATTCGTACGCCGTGGTTCGCGGATGCGACCGCATCGTTCCCGTCGACGTGTACGTACCCGGCTGCCCGCCGACCGCGGAGGCGCTGCTCTACGGGATCATCCAGCTGCAGAAGAAGATCGAGCGCACGAGCACGATCGCCAACGCCTGAGTTCCGATGACTGAAAAGATCGAATCACTCGCCACGAGGATCGAAACGCGCCTGCCCGGATTGGTGCAGCGCGCGCCGTCGTTGGCCGACGAGTTGTGTTACGAGGTCCAGCCGCAGAACCTGAAGCAGGTGTGCCTCGCGCTGCGCGACACGCCCGAGCTCAAGTTCGAGATGCTCATGGATATCGCCGGCATCGATTACCTCGACTACGCCGTCAGCGAGTGGAAGACCTATTCGGCGACCTCGTCGGGATTCAGCCGCGGCGTGAACCGCGGCCAGCAGCGCAAGCCGCATGACGGCGCGCGTTTCGCGGTCGCGTATCACCTGATGTCGATCACCAACAACCAGCGACTGCGCCTGCGCGCGCGCTGCGAGGACGCTGAAGATCCTCTCATCGACTCGGTGGTGGACATCTGGCCGGGCGCGAACTGGTTCGAGCGCGAGGCGTTCGACCTGTTCGGCATCCTGTTCACGGGGCATCCGGACCTGCGCCGCATCCTCACCGACTACGGCTTCATCGGCCATCCGTTCCGCAAGGATTTCCCGCTGATCGGCAACGTCGAAGTGCGTTACGACGCGGACAAGCAGCGCGTGGTGTACGAGCCGGTGAGCATCGAACCCCGCACGCTCGTGCCGAAAGTCATTCGCGACGACAACCGTTACGAACCTGCCCTGAAAAGCGGGAAATAAGACACAGAAGTGCAATGAACGAAATCCGCAACTTCACGATGAACTTCGGTCCGCAGCATCCCGCGGCGCACGGCGTGCTGCGCCTGGTGCTCGAGATGGACGGCGAGGTCATCCAGAAGGCCGACCCGCACATCGGGCTGCTGCACCGGGCGACGGAGAAGCTCGCGGAGTCGAAGCCGTTCAACCAGTCGATCGGTTACATGGACCGGCTCGACTACGTGTCGATGATGTGCAACGAGCACGCGTACGTGATGGCGATCGAGCGCCTGCTCGGCGTCACGCCGCCGATCCGCGCGCAATACATCCGCGTGATGTTCGACGAAGTGACTCGCGTCCTGAATCACCTGATGTGGCTGGGCGCGCACGCGCTCGACATCGGCGCGATGACCGTGTTCCTGCTCGCGTTCAAGGAACGCGAGGATCTCATGGACTGCTACGAGGCGGTCTCGGGCACTCGCATGCACGCGACTTACTACCGCCCGGGCGGCGTGTATCGCGACCTGCCGGATTCGATGCCGAAGTACCAGGTCTCGAAGTGGCGCTCGCAGAAGAGCGCGGATCGCATGAACGCGGCGCGCCAGGGTTCGCTGCTCGACTTCCTCGACGAGTTCGTCGCGCGTTTCCCGAAGGCGATCGACGAATACGAAACACTACTCACCGACAATCGCATCTGGAAGCAGCGCACCGTCAACATCGGCGTCGTGACGCCGGAGCGTGCGATGGCGCTGGGCTTCAGCGGCCCCATGCTGCGCGGCTCGGGCATCGTGTGGGACCTGCGCAAGAAGCAGCCCTACGAGGTGTACGCGGATCTCGACTTCGACATTCCGGTCGGCGTGAACGGCGACTGTTACGACCGTTATCTCGTGCGGATGGAAGAGCTGCGCCAGAGCACGCGCCTGATCAAGCAGTGCATTGAATGGCTCAAGCGCAATCCGGGTCCCGTGATGCTCGACGACCGCAAGGTCCGGCCGCCGCGCCGCGAGGAGATGAAGGGCGACATGGAATCGCTCATCCATCACTTCAAACTGTTCACCGAGGGCGTGCTCGTTCCCGAGGGCGAAACCTACGCCGCGGTCGAGGCGCCGAAAGGCGAGTTCGGCATCTACCTGATCTCGGACGGCGCCAACAAGCCGTATCGCCTGAAGTGCCGCGCGCCCGGCTTCGCGCACCTGTCGGCGCTCGAGGAAATGACGAAGGGACACATGCTCGCGGACGTGGTCGCGGTGATCGGTACGCAGGACATCGTGTTCGGAGAGGTGGATCGATGACGCATGTCGTGAAGACCGCGGACGGCGGCACGTTCGAGCCGGTGCTCGGCGAGAAGTCGCGGCTGCTCGAGGAGCACACGCGCCACGAGATCGACGAGTGGATCGGCCGCTTCCCGACCGGCCGGCAGCGCTCTGCCGTGCTCTCCGCGCTGCGTTTCACGCAGGAGCAGAACCAGGGTCATCTCACGTCCGAACTCATGGACGCCGTCGCCGAGTACCTGCGGCTGCCGCCCATCCAGGTGTACGAGGTCGCGACCTTCTACTCGATGTTCGAGACGCATCCCTGCGGCCGCCACCACGTCAGCATCTGCACCAACATCAGCTGCATGCTGAACGGCGCCGAGGACCTCGTCGCCCATTGCGAGCGCAAGCTCGGCATCAAGCTCGGCGAGAGCACGCCCGACGGCCGCATCTTCCTCAAGAAGGAAGAAGAGTGCCTCGCCGCGTGCACCGGCGCGCCGATGATGATGGTCGATCACGTATTCCACGAGTACCTGACACCCGAGAAGGTGGACAAGGTGCTCGACGAGCTGAAATAGGACGAAGCAGATCCCATGCCAGGCGCACTAGCATAGTGGCAGGACCGCATGAACCTCACGGTGTTCGAGCCGTTGAAGTTCCCGGAATCCTGGAAGCTCGAGACCTATCTCAAGATCGGCGGCTACGACGCGTGGAAGAAGATCCTCGCGGAGAAGCCGACGCGCGAAAGCGTGCTCGAGCAGGTGAAGGCTTCGGGCCTGCGCGGCCGCGGCGGCGCGGGATTCCCGACCGGCACCAAGTGGTCGTTCATGCCGCGCAACGCGCCCATGCAGAAGTACGCGGTGTGCAACTCGGACGAGTCCGAGCCCGGCACCTGTCACGACCGCGACATCCTGCGCTACAACCCGCACTCGCTCATCGAAGGCATGGCGATCGGCGGTTACTGCATGAACGCCACCGTGGGCTACAACTACATCCGCGGTGAGTTCCTCGGCGAGCCCGTGCCGCGCTTCGAAGCCGCGGTGAAGGAAGCCTACGCCGCGGGCCTGCTCGGCAAGAACATCCTCGGCTCCGGCATCGATTTCGATCTCTACACCGCGGTGGGCGCCGGCGCCTACATCTGCGGCGAGGAAACCGCGCTGCTCGACTCGCTCGAGGG
>JAEZCR010000124.1 GCA_023433465.1 Pseudomonadota bacterium
TTATTCGTTCGCCGCTGACCTGACGGCTGGTGTCAACCTGGGCCGGCCCGGTCGGGCCGGCCCTTTTTTTTCGTCCGTGCGGGTCGGCCTAGCTGCCGAGGTAGTCGCGCTTGCCGATGTCGACGCCGTTGTGGCGCAGCAGGTTGTAGGCCGTGACGTGATGGAAGAAGAAATTGGGCAGCGCCCAGTTCTGCAGGAACGGCAGTCCTTTCATCTCGAGCGTGCGGTCGCGCAGCGGAATCTTGATGTCGCGCGTCTCGCTGCCTTCGAGCGCCGAGGCCGGCACCGTACCGAGGTAGTCGATCGTCTTCCGGACGCGCGCGAGTAGTTCGTCCATGGTCGTCTCGTTGTCCTCGAACTTGGGCGGGTCGATGCCCGCCAGGCGCGCGATGGAATTCTTCGCGAAGTCGCTCGTGAGCTGGACCTGTTTCGAGAGCGGCAACATGTCCGGCGCGAGGCGCAGCGACACGAAAACGTTCGGGTCGAAGTTGCGCGCCTTCGCGTTGGCGACGCCTTTCTCCATCACGTGCAGCAGCTGAGTGAGCGACTTGCGGAACACGTCATGACTGAGGGCGTACATCGAAATCTTCATGGGCCTTTCCTTTCTCGATTCTTTAGTGGAACAATAGCCGCACCAACTCTCGCTTTGGTCCGCATATGAGTGAATTGTGGTCCGCCGCTCAGCTCGCTGTCTTCGCGCGAGTCGTCGAGCTCAATGGATTCTCCGCCGCCGCGCGCGCCTATCGCGTGCCCAAGGTCGCCATCAGCCGCGCCATCGCGGATCTCGAAAAATCCGTCGGTGCGCAGCTGCTGAAGCGTACCACCCGAAGGATTTTTCTCACCGCGGCCGGTGAGGCCGTGTTGCCTCACGCGCGCGCCATCGGCGACGAGGTCGAGAAGGTACGGCAACTCACGCTCGGATTCTCGACCAAGCGTACCGGCCCGCTGCGCGTGATCGCCGATCCGACCTACGGGCGCGTCCTGCTCGCGCCGCTGGTGCCACGCTTTCTCGACAGCTTCCCCGACATCGCGCTCGATGTCGTGCTCGACGCGGATGAAACCGGCGAATGGGACGTCGCGATCCGCGCCGGCGCGAACGACGACCCGAAACTCGGCTCACGCCTGCTCGGCGCGCCCCCGGCGGTCCTGTGCGCGACCCCGGCGTATCTGCAAAAACATCCGGCGCCCGACAGGCCCGAGGGACTGCGCGATCACGCCCTGCTCACGCCGACCGCGGATGGCCCGGAATACCGCTTCCAGATGACCAAGGCCTCGGCCCGCGCGGAAGTGCGCGTTCAGCCCAAGCTCGCGGTGGACGATCCGGCCGTCCTGCACAGCGCGACGGTCGCGGGACTTGGAATCGGCCTGCTGCCCGAATTCCTCTGCCGGCAGGGTGTCGCCACGGCGAAGCTGCGTAAGGTGCTCGCCGATTGGCAGGCGCCCTCGGCCGCGCCACTGTACGCGGTGTTTCCCGCCGGCCTCGAGGGCGACCCGCGCGTCAAGAGTTTCGTGGAATTCGCGGCGGCGAATATAGTCCCCGCCCTCGCGCATTGAGGAACATCGCATGTACCGCGCACCGGTCAAGGACATCCGGTTTGTATTGGATGAGCTCATCGGCACTGAGCAGATCCGCGCCTGCCCCGAGTTCGTCGACTACTCGAGTGAAACCAACGAAGCGATCCTGAACGAGGCGGCCAAGTTCGCCGAGGCCGTGCTCGATCCGCTGTGCAAGAGCGGCGATCGCGAAGGCGCGCAGTGGTCGCCCCACGGCGTGACCATGCCGGCGGGCTTCCGCGAGGCCTACCAGCATTTCTGCGAGAGCGGCTGGCCCGCGCTGCGCTCGAAGGCGGAATTCGGCGGACAGAACGTGCCCACGGTGCTCGGCACGGCCGTCGAGGAAATGTGGGCCTCGTCGAACCTCGCTTTCAAGCTCTGCCCGATGTTGACCCAGGGCGCGATCGAGGCGATCCAGCACTTCGGCACGCCGCAGCAGAAGCAGCTCTACCTGCCGCGCATGGTCAGCGGCGAATGGACCGGCACGATGAACCTGACCGAGCCGCAGGCGGGCAGCGACCTCGCGCAGGTGCGCACGCGCGCCGTGCCGGCGGGTCCTAACTACCGCATCTACGGCCAGAAGATCTTCATCACCTACGGCGAGCACGATCTCACCGAGAACATCGTGCACATGGTGCTGGCGCGCATCGACGGCGCGCCGCCCGGCGTGCGCGGCATCTCGCTGTTCATGGTGCCGAAATTCTGGGTGAACGCCGACGGCACCGCCGGCGCGCGCAATGACCTCAATTGCGCTTCCATCGAGCACAAGCTCGGCATCCACGCGAGCCCGACGTGCGTGATGATGTACGGCGAGAACGAGGGCGCGCTCGGACTGCTGGTCGGCGAGCCGAACCGCGGCCTCGAATACATGTTCGTGATGATGAACGCGGCGCGTCTGTCGGTCGGACTCGAGGGTTACGCGCAGGGTGAGCGCGCGTTCCAGCAGGCGGTCGCCTGGGCGCGCACGCGCGTGCAGGGCAAACCACCCGTGCCGATCGCGAAGGTCGCGGGGTCCGCCTCGCTCGGCACCAGCTCCTCGCCGGCGCCGATCATCGGGCACCCCGACGTCAAGCGCATGCTGCTCGGCATGAAGTCCACGGTCGAGGCCTCTCGCGCGATGGCGCTGTACGCGGCGTACCAGCTCGATCTCGGCAACGCGCATCCGGACGCGGCCGTGCGCGCCGCGGCGCAGGCGCGCGGCGACCTGCTGATCCCGATCGTGAAGGGCTTCTGCACCGAGGCCGGCATCGAGATCGCGAGCACGGGCATCCAGGTCCACGGCGGCATGGGATACATCGAGGAGACGGGCGCCGCGCAGACGCTGCGCGACGTGCGCATCACGACCATCTACGAGGGCACGACGGGAATCCAGTCGAACGATCTCATCGGGCGCAAGTTCGGCCGCGATCGCGGCGCCGCGCTCGGCGCGTTCCTCGACGAGATGAACGAGTCGCTGAAGGGGCTCTCGCCGCAACACCCGGACGCGCTGCGCGCGCGCGACGCGGCGCTCGCGGCCGTCGCGCGGTTGCGCGGGGTCGCCGATACGCTGCTGCACGCGCTGAGTGTGGCTCCGGACCGCGCGATGGCGGTGTCGGTGCCGTTCCTCAAGACCTGCGGTCTCACCATCGGCGCATGGCTCATGGCCCGGTCGGCGGCGATCGCCGCGCAGAAGCTGGCCGCGGGCAACGATCGCGAATTCCACGAAGGCAAGATCGCGAGCGCGAACTTCTTCGCGGCGCAGGTGTTGCCGCAGACACTGGCGTTCGAACTGATGATCTCGCAGGGCAGTGACGCGGTCTTGGGCGCCGACGCCGCGCTCATCTGAGGCATCCCTTGAGGAGATAGACAATGGATCGCAGGACGTTCCTTGCAATCGGCGCCGCAACGGCCGGCATGAGCATCGCGGCCAGCGGACATCAGACCGACTACCCACATGACCACCGGCCGGGTGGCCTCGTCGTACCCACCGGGCCGCTGCTCGAGCGCAAGATCCCCTCGACCGGCGAAACGATCCCGGCGATCGGGCTCGGCACCTCCGGACCTTTCGAAGTCGGAACAGATGCCGCCGCGCGCGCGCCGCTGCGCGAAGTGCTGGAGGCGTTCTTCGCGGGTGGCGCTTCGCTCATCGACACCTCACCGATGTACTCGACGGCGGAAGCCGTCCTCGGCGAACTGCTGACGCCGGATCAGCAGGCCAAGGTGTTCATGGCGACGAAAGTGTGGACGCCCGGATCCGGCGCCCATGGCGAACAGAAGGGCATCGAACAGATGCAGCGCTCGATGTCGCTGCTCGAGCGCAAGCGCATCGAGCTCATGCAGGTTCACAACCTCGTGGATCTAGACGCGCACCTGAAGACGCTGCGGCGCTGGAAGGAAGAAGGCCGCATCAAGTACATCGGCGTCACGCACTACACGACGAGCTCGTATCCCGAGCTTATCTCGATCCTCGGCCGCGAGAAGCTGGACTTCATGCAGTTCAACTACTCCGCCGCGACGCGCGAGGCGGAAAAGAAGCTGCTGCCGCTGTGCGCGGAGAAGGGCGTGGCCGTCATCATCAATCGCGGCTTCGAGGACGGAAACCTGTTCGCGCAGGTGAAGGGCAAGCCCGTACCCGAATGGGCCGCGGAGTTCGGCGCCAATAGTTGGGCGCAGATATTCCTGAAGTTCGTGCTCGCGCACCCGGCGGTGACCTGCGTGATCCCCGCCACCGGCAAGGTGAAGAACCTCGTCGACAACCTCGGCGCGGCCGTGGGCGAACTACCGAACGAGAAGCAGCGCGCGCAAATCGTAGCCGCGGTTGGAGCCGGGTAGCCGCGAGCGTGGGTCAGGTGCCGGGCACCAGCTTGTAGATGGCCGAGTCGCGCACGTCCACGACGAACAGTTCGCCGTCGGCATCCTCGGCGAACGAGGCGATGTGCAAACTCGAGTCCCAGGCTTCGGCCTGCGTCATCGTCTTCGTCGCGGGCGTATCCGGCGCGATGTGCCAGATGAAGCCAGAGCTGTAGTCCGAGAACACGTAGCGTCCCGTGAGTCCCGCGATCGCGCTGCCGCGATAGACGAATCCGCCCGTCACCGCCTGGCCCAGGGTGTGGTCGTATTCCGCGACTGGCGCGACGAGCGGCGACACGGGCGTGCCGCACACCAGCGAGGTATCGAGCGTGCCTTCCTTGCAGCGCCAGCCGTAGTTGCCGCCGGCCGTCACGAGATTCACTTCCTCGCGGCTATGTGAGCCGACATCGCCGAGCCACAGTTGTCCGCTGATGCGATCGAAGGTCCAGCGCCACGGATTCCGGAATCCCCACGCGAAGATCTCCGGGCAGTCGTTCGTGCCGGTGCCGTCGACGTTGCACACGGTGTTCGCGGCGAACGGGTTTCCCGCCGGAATCCGGTAACGTCGTCCGTTCGCCGTGCCATCCACGTCGATCCGCAGGATCTTGCCCAGCAGGTTGTTGGTCAGCTGCCCGTTGCCGGCCTGCGCGGAATTGCTGTCGTCGTTGCCGCCGTCGCCGATGCCCAGATAGAGCAGGTTGTCCGGACCGAACAGCAGGTGGCCGCCGTTGTTGTGGCCTCCGGGCTGCGTCATTTCGAACACGATCTGTTCGGACGCGGAGTTCAATGTGGCTCCGCCATCCGCCGACGTGAACTCCGATATGCGCAGCACGATGACATCGGGGCTGCTCTCATGCGTGTACGCCGCCCAGGCACGCGGATCGGTGGGGTAGTTCGGATGAAACGCGAGCCCGAGAAGTCCATGCACGTTGCGGAACACGACGCGATCGCGAAGATCCAGCACGGGCGTGGTCGTCGAGACATCCGGCGAGTCGGCGAATGCGAGAACCTGTCCGTCCTGCTGGACGACGACCCAGCGCGTGGTGTCGTGCGGTACCCGCAACAACGAATGCGCTGCCGTCAAGGTGAGGCCGGAAAACACGCTTCGCACGCCGATCCGGACGCCCTCGGGTGGCACCGCCGAAGCGCTGGTGGTCGCGGTCGCCGGGGCAGATGCCGCCGAGAAGTTCGGCGTGGGCGCGGCATCGACCGCCACCACCGTGTACGAGTAGCTAGTCGAAGGGCTGAGCGCGGTGTCGATATACGACGTAGTGGTCACGGTGCCGACCGGGTTCGCGCTTCCATCCCGGAACACGCGATATCCGGCGATGCCGCTCGCGTCCGTGGACGCGCCCCAGCTCACGAGGATCGAGTGCGCCGACTGCGCGGCGGCACTTACGTTCGCGGGCACGGTGGGTGCGGTCGTGTCGGCCGGGGGGGCGGGAGGAGCAGGTGGCGGTGGAGGCGGAGGCGCGGGCTCCGGAGGCGCGACGGCCGCGGG
>JAEZCR010000249.1 GCA_023433465.1 Pseudomonadota bacterium
CGAGCGACAGGCGCGAGATGACCTCGTCCAGATCGCGGTGGGCGATCCGCAGTTCCCTCAGCTTTTCAACGTTCTTGAAAAGCTCGCGATTGACGTTGTCCTGATCTTCGATTTCGCTCATCGGCGGGTTAGGTAATCGACAGTCGCTGGGTGACCGGCGTAAGGCCGGGCGCAAGCTTAAGCCAGCGGCCAAGGGGATTCCACGGCACCGCCGGATCGTGGAAATCGGAGCCCAGCGACGCATGGAGGCTGAAACGGCGACATAACGACGCGATGCGGTCGGCGTCGTTGGGGCTCATGCCCGCCATGCTGGCCTCGAGCGCGGCGCCGCCTTCCTGCACGAACGCGGCCGTCAATTCCCGCAGGCCACCCGATGACAGGCGGTAACGGTGAGGATGCGCGAGCACGGCGACGGCGCCGCAGTCGCGCAGCACGGTCATGACTTCGGCGAACGCCGGCCATTCCGCGGGCACGTGACCGGCCTTGTCCTTGTTGAGCCAGCGATCGAAAGCTTCCTGCGTATCGCGGGCGTGTCCGCGCGCGACCAGCGCGCGCGCCAGGTGCAGTCGCGTTGGCGCGGTGACCGAGGCGGCCTGCTCGGCGAGCTCGCGGCCCGGAAGTCGGGCGCGTTTCTCGAGCCGCTCTCCGATTTCCCTTAGGCGCGTACGGCGCCGCTCGAGCACGCGGGCGAGATGAGCGCCGAGGCCGGCATGGGCCGCGTCGAACTGCAGGCCCACCACGTGAATAGTTTGGCCGCGCCAGCTCGCGGACAACTCGGTGCCGTCGATGAAACGGATGCCGGCGACCGCGCTCGCGGCGCGCGCCTCGTCGAGACCGGCCACCGTGTCGTGGTCGGTGAGCGCGAGCGTGCCCACGTTCCGGTGCCGCGCGCGGTCGACGAGCTCGGCCGGGGAGAGCACGCCGTCCGAGTAGTGACTGTGCGTGTGGAAATCGACGAGAGGTTCGGCGGCCGTATCCATCGGGGGCCCGTATGATACGCCCGCATGTCACCGAACCCGCAGCCGCGCCCGGATTGGGCGGCCATCGACACCGTTTGCCTGGATCTTGACGGCACGCTGCTCGACCAGGCGTACGACAATCACATCTGGCGCGATCTCGTGCCGCAGCGTTATGCCGTCGCCCAGGGCATGGATCTGCACGCGGCGTATGCCGAGATCGCGCGCCGCTTCGAGGAGCGCAGCGGCACGCTCGACTGGTACTGCATCGAATTCTGGACGCGCACGCTCGGCGTGGACATCGGCGCGTTGCATCGCGAGGTGCGCTCGCATGTGGCGTGGCTGCCCGGCGCGCGCGACTTTCTCGCGCGCATGCGCAAGGCCGGCAAGCGGCTGCTGTTGCTGACCAACTCGCACCCGATCGCGCTCGCCGTGAAGAACGAGGAGACCGGCGTGCTCGATCATCTCGACGCCGCCGTCACCTCACACGAGTTCGGCGCGCCGAAGGAGGATCCGCGCTTCTGGCGCGCGGCCGTCGCGCGCTTCGGTTTCGATCCCGCGCGCACGCTGTTCGCCGACGACAACTCGCGCATGCTCGCCGCCGCGCGCGCCGCCGACATCCGCTGGGTTTACGGCATCCGCCACTGGGATACGAAAGGCTCGCGCCGCGAGCACGCCGACCACCCCGCCGTCGACGCGCTGCTGGAGCTGGTGGAGACGGTGCCTGGCACGGAAATCCCGGGAGAAGCAGTCGTCACCTGATCGCAAGGCGGAAACGTCTCGCTGCTTCTCCCGGGATTTCCGTGCCAGGCACCGTCTTCGTCGTCTATCTTCCGCCGCGGCGATGACCGCTGCCGCCGCCACCGCGTCTTGGGCCGCCGCGACCGCCACCCGGACCGCCACGGCGCGGGCCGCCGCGACCGCCGCCGCCGCCGCGGCGCATCGGCTTGGGACCATCTTCCGGATCCCATTCCTTGTAGACGGGTGGCTTGATGTCCTTGGCTAACAACTCGGCCTTCACCGAGCCGACCGGGATCTTGTGACCGATGTAGTCCTCGATCTCGGGCAACGACACCGCGTATTCCTCGCAGCCGAAACTGATCGCGTCGCCTTCGGCGCCCGCGCGCGCGGTGCGTCCGATGCGATGCACGTAATCGGCCGCGTCCTGCGGCAGGTCGTAATTGAACACGTGGCTGACGTCGGAAATGTGCAGACCGCGCGACGCCACGTCGGTGCAGATCAGCACCGCGAGCTCGCCGCTGTGGAACTCCTTCATGAACCGCAGGCGCTTCTTCTGCGGCACGTCGCCCGACAGCGCCTGCGCCTTGAAGCCATTGGAGATGAGATACGCCTCGAGTTTCTCCGCGACGCGCTTGGTGTTCACGAACACCATCGTGCGACGCGCCTCGAACTGGCGCAGCAGCCCGATCAGCAGCGGCACCTTTTCTTCCATCGCCGGGAAGTAGATGAGCTGCCGCACGCGATCCGCGGTCACGCGATCCGGCTCGATGCGCACGAGCTCGGGATTGTTCATGTGTTCGTACGCCAGCTCGAGCACACGGTGCGAAAGCGTGGCCGAGAACAACATCGACTGGCGATGCTCGGGCTTCGGCAGCCGGCGCAGGATGAACCGGATGTCGGCGATGAATCCGAGGTCGAACATGCGGTCCGCCTCGTCGAGCACCACGGCCTCCGCATGCCGCATGTCGAACACGTGCTGCTTGAAGTAGTCGATCACGCGGCCCGGCGTGCCGATCAGCACGTCGATGCCGTCCTGCAGCGTCTTGCGTTGCTTTTCGTAGTCCACGCCACCATAAACCACGCCGATCTTCAGCCCGGTGTGCCGTCCAAGCACCTCCGCATCATTGAAGATCTGAACGGCGAGCTCGCGCGTGGGCGCGAGAATCAGTGCGCGGATGCCCGTCGCGCTGCGTCCGGACGGCGAGGGGTTCTTCAGCAGTCGTTGAAACAGGGCGAGCAGGAACGCGGCAGTCTTGCCGGTGCCCGTCTGTGCCTGGCCTGCAACATCCTTGCCCGTGAGCGCAATCGGCAAAGTACTCGCCTGGACTGGCGTGGCACGGACGAAACCGGCGTCAGCGATGCCGCGTGCGACTTGCGGGACGAGGTCGAGCGAAGCGAATTCGAGGTCGGAAAGGTGTGTCTCTGTCATTAATTCTGCGTTACTTATCTATTGAGGCGGCGGGTTCAACTGGCGCTTGCAAATGGCCGGCGGACCCGTTAAAAATTGGTCCCAAGACGCGGCCCTGCTGACAAGCACCCGAGCCGCAAATCCAAAGTTCCTTAACCACTAAGGTCATTTAACCCATCAGGCGAACCTGGCCGTGCTCCAAGCCGGCAGTCTAACCGTTTGATCGCGTCCTGAGCACGGCTTCCTGCCGGCTGCAGCGCCCCCCTCAAAAAACACACCCCGACACCCCAGCACTCCAACGCGAGCATTCTTTGATTTCTATGGAGGTCCTTCCACGTGAGTAATCCGGACATCGTCCACACGACGGACGCAACGTTCAGCCAGGACG
>JAEZCR010000024.1 GCA_023433465.1 Pseudomonadota bacterium
CGCTTGGCGCGAACACACCGCCGCTTCTCCCGGATTTTCCGTGCCTGGCACCATCTTCTCTCAACATGCTCGCTAGAACGGTAGAAAACGTTTACTGGCTGTCGCGCTACCTCGAGCGCGCGGAGAACACCGCGCGCATCGTCGGCGTGAACACCAACCTGCTGCTCGACCTGCCGGGAGGCATCGCGCCGGGCTGGCTGCCGCTGGTCGATATCTCGGGGAATCGCGCGGACTTCGATGCCCAATTCAAGGACAAGGGCACGCGTGGCGAAGAACGCGACGTCGTGAACTTCCTGATCGCGGACAAGCAGAACCCGGGGTCCATCTGCTCCTCGCTCGCGGCCGCGCGCGAAAACGCGCGGACCCTGCGTGAAATCCTCCCCACCGAAGCCTGGGAGCTGCTCAACGAGTTCTTCTCGGAATTCACGCGCGACGTCGCGACGGGCATCGCCAAGCGCACGCGTTTCGAGTTCCTCAAGCGCATCGTCGTCACGCTGCAGACCATCGCCGGCATGCTCGACGGCACCATGAACCGCAACGATGCGTACACGTTCATGATGCTCGGCCGCAATCTCGAGCGCGCCGACATGACCAGCCGCATCGTCGACGTGCGCTCGGCCCAACTACTTCCGGCGGAGACGCCGGAGCTGCGCCCTTTCGAGAGTGTGCAGTGGATGAGCGTTCTCAAGTCGCTGTCCGGCTACCAGATGTACCGGCTCCGGATGCGCACACGCGTCAAGCGCACCGACGTGCTCCAGTTCCTGCTGCGCGACGACCAGTTCCCGCGCTCCTGTCTGTTCTGCATCTCGCAGATAGAAGGCTCCCTGATTCCGCTGCCGCGCAGCGATGCCGTGCTCGAGACGGTCGAGAGCGCCGCGCGCTTCATCGAACGCGCGCCGCTCGCCACGCTCGACCAGCCCGGGCTGCACGAGCTCATCGACAATATCCAGTTGCACATGATCAACGTGCACGACGGCATCGCGCAGAATTACTTCCCGTCGCACGACGCGGGTGGTGGCATCCAGCGGATGACCGCCCCCGGCCAGTCGCAGCGACAGACCTCTCTTTCGTTCGGCGATACCGCCAAAGCCTGATCCCTCGATCGCTTCCGGCGTGCCGGGCGCGAGAGTTGAGTCAGATAGCCGCGCGAACATCCGTTCCATTGATGGCAGCCATTCGCGCGCGGCCGGAATTCGTACGTAGCCTTACGAATGCGATGCGCCGGCACGTTCGCGATGCTCTGGCCATGAAAGACGAACTTCCCTGGGGCACGACGATCTTCGACGGCCGCGCCGCACAGCGCGGCTACGCGCTGAACAAGATGTGTTTCTCCTTCAACGACTCGGCCAATCGCGCGGCCTTCCTGCGCGACGAGGAAGAGTATTGCCGCAGGTACGGCCTCGACGCGGAGCAGCGCGCCGCGGTTCGCGCCCGCGACGTGCTCGCGATGATCGCGGCCGGCGGCAACATCTACTATCTCGCGAAACTCGCCGGGATCTTCGGGCTCAACGTGCAGGACATCGGCGCGCAGCAGACCGGCGTTTCGGTCGACGAGTTCCGCGCCAAACTACTCGCGGTGGGAGCCTGACCATGGCGGAGATCGTCGGCGGCATCGGCACTTCGCACATCCCGGCCATCGGCCTCGCCATGGCCCGCAACCAGTACGAAGAACCGTACTGGAAGCCGTTCTTCGACGCCTATCATCCCGTGCGCACCTGGCTCGCGCGGGTGCAACCGACGGTGGCGGTGGTCATCTACAATGACCACGGGCTCAACTTCTTCCTCGACAAGATGCCGGCGTTCGCCGTGGGTGCGGCGCCCGCGTATCACAACGCCGACGAAGGCTGGGGACTGCCTTCCCTGCAGCCCTTCCCCGGCGACCCGGATTTTTCCTGGCACGTCATCGAATCGCTCACCGCCGAGGAGTTCGATCTCACTACCTGCCAGGAGATGCTCGTCGATCATGGATTCGTCGTCCCTATGCAGCTGTTGTGGCAGGGTTCGCGCAAGGTCCGCACGATCCCCATACACGTGAACACCGTGCAGCATCCGTTGCCGAGCCCTGCCCGCTGCCTGAAGTTCGGCCAGGCGCTCGGGCGCGCGCTGGCTTCCTGGCCGGCCGACGAGCGCGTCGTCGTGCTCGGCACGGGCGGACTTTCCCATCAGCTCGACGGCCAGCGGGCGGGATTCATCAACAAGTCCTTCGACCTCTTCTGCCTGGAGAAGATAGTCAGGGAGCCGGAGGCCATCGCGCGTTATTCGATCCGCGAGCTGGTCTCGATGGCAGGCACGCAGGGTCCAGAGCTCATCCAGTGGCTGATCATGCGCGGCGCTCTCGGCGCCGACGTGCGCGCGCTGCAAAGCAACTACCACGTGCCGATCTCGAATACCGGCTCCGGGCTACTCCTGCTGGAGAAAGCCGCCTAGCCACTTTGTCCGCTTCGAGCCCTTCTTCAGGGCCGCGCGCTCGGGCATAGTGGCGGCATGGCAGCGGTCACCATCTTTCGCGGACTCGTCCTCGCGGCGTTCGCCGTCCTGCTGGCCAACATCGCGTCGGGATTCATGGCGTACTTCGGACCGGTGTTGCCCGTGGAGGTCCAGAACTACCTCGATTCGCAGAACGTCGGCACGATGGCGAACGTCTTCTCCGAGGCGAACTGGGGCACCCAGGTCGCGGTGGGCATCGCGTTCGTGGTCTACCTGATCGCCTATCTCGCCTCCCTGATCGGACTGCTGCGATTTCGCGGCTGGGCGCGCTGGCTGTTCATCATCGTGATCGGGCTCACGCTCATCTTCACCATTTCGGGCGGGACGACGATATCCACGCCGATCGAGTCGTTGGTGTTCACGGCCGGAAACATGGTCGACGGCGCCATCCTCACGCTGCTGTTCATCGAGCCCATTCGCGCGAAGTTCCGCGATGAGCCGATCGCGCCGCAGGTACCCCTTGGTCCATGAGACAAGGGATCCGGCGTGAAAAGATACCTACGCCGACGCCTTGCGCCCGCCCCGCTCGATCGTCGCGTGGGAAACCAGCGAATGCTGGATCAGGCAATTGGCGAGTTCCGCGCCGCGCGCGACCAGGTCGCGCGCGCCCTTGCGCAATTGCTCGCTCGCCTCGACGAACTCCACGTTCTTGTCCATCTCCTCGAACTCCCAGCCGAGCGAGTGCGCGATGAACGGGAACTGCGGCAGTAGATAGCCGATCTCGCTGAAGAACCCCATCATCTGGCCGGCCACGGCCTGGATGCCGTCCTGGCCGCCGGTGATGATGAACGCGGCGACTTTGTTCCGGATCAGCACCTTGTTGTTGATCGTGATCTGGTTCTGGAT
>JAEZCR010000096.1 GCA_023433465.1 Pseudomonadota bacterium
TGATGCTCGCGTACTCCGCGCGCAACCGTTCGGCGTCGATCCGCATTCCGTGGGTCTCGAACCCGAAGGCGCGCCGCATCGAAGTGCGCTTCCCGGACTCCTCGGCGAATCCGTACTTCGCGTTCGCCGCGATGATGATGGCCGGGCTCGACGGCATCCAGAACAAGATCCACCCGGGCGAACCGGCCGACAAGGATCTGTACGACCTGGAGCCGGAAGAGGAGAAGGCCATTCCGCAGGTCTGCCACTCGCTCGACATGGCGCTCGAGGCCCTGGACAAGGATCGCGAGTTCCTGACGCGCGGTGGTGTGTTCACCAACGACGTCATCGACGCTTACATCGGACTGAAGATGCAGGAAGTCACGCGCTTCCGTATGAGCACTCACCCGGTGGAGCTCGAGCTGTACTACAGCTGCTGAGGCGGCATGAGGCGGCGGAATGCCAGCAGGGAGAAAAACGCGGGGATCGACCCGACGTTCACACCCGCCGGCATCCCGGCCGCGCATTTGAGCTTGGCGGCGGCCCTGGCCGGGGGCCGCCGCCTGATTCTGTGCGACGCGTTTTGGCTGGGTTCAGGCGCAGGCGTTATGCTCCGGATCCATGAGACGCCAGTCCTTCGTCGTTCTGGGGATGTTGTTCGCCGCGTCGACGACGCTGGCGACGACGTACGTGCGCGTCGAGAAGGACGGCACCAAGACCTATTCGGATCGCCCGCTGCCGGGCGGTCAACCCATCGATGTGCAACCGGCGCAGACCTATTCCGCGCCGCCGGTGAACACGGCGCCTTCCTCCGTTCCGCGCGAGCAGCGACTGCTCTCGGAGGTCGACGACTTCCGCTACGCGAACTGCTCGACGAGGCCGGGGCAGGACGAAACCTTCACGAATCCCGAAGCGGTGAATCTCAGCGTGTCGCTGTCGCCGCCGCTGCGCCCCGGGGACACGATCGATCTGACCATCGACGGGCGTTCCGTGGGCGACGGCACGGGCAGTTACACACTGCGCGCGCCGATCGACCGGGGCACGCACACGGTTGCGGTGAACGTGAAAGATCGCTTCGGCCGTTCGCTGTGCACCGCGAGCTCGCAGTTCCACGTCTTCAGGCCGTCGGTGAACATGCCGGGCCGCGGACTGCCGGCGACGCCTCGCAACTAGTCGCGCCGTCATGCGCGGCCGGAGGCCGGCATGGCGGTTGAACGCTTCCTTCCGTCCGCGATCGCGCACTTCGAGCCCGCCGACCTCATCGGCGCGCTCGCGACCGGTATCGTCGTGCTCGATTCGGACCTGTGCGTCGTGTACGCGAACGTCGCTGCGCAGGACCAACTCGCCGTCAGCGTCAACCAGGCGCGCGGCAAACCCTTTCTCTCGCTGGTGCTGGAGGCGGACTCGCTGGATCCGCTCATGCGCCGCGCGCTCGAAACCGGCGAAACGCTGTCCGAGCGCGAGATGTCGGTGATGACGGGCCCGCTGGGCCGCGAACACCGCGTCATCGACGTCACGATGACGCCAATGGACAGCGAGTTCGAGCGCAAGTACCTGCTGCTCGAAATTTCCGACGCCACGCAGCGCCAGCGCATCTCGCGCGAGAACGAGCTCATGGCGCGCCTCGATTCGAGCCGCCAGATGGTCCGGCAGCTCGCGCACGAGATCAAGAATCCGCTCGGCGGACTGCGCGGCGCGGCCCAACTACTCGAGCGCGAGCTGCACGAGCACCTGCGCGAGTACACCGGCATCATCATCAGCGAAGCGGATCGCCTGACCGCGCTCGTCGATTCGATGATCGGCCCGTCGCGCGCGCCGCAGAAGTCGCTCATCAACATCCACGAGATCTGCGAACACGTGTTCCGCCTGCTGCGCAGCGAGGCGCGGTCGGGCGTGCTGGTCGAGCGCGACTACGATCCGTCGCTGCCGAACGCCGAAGTGGATGCGAACCAGATCATCCAGGCGCTTCTCAACGTCGCGCGCAACGCGCTGCTCGCCGTCGGTGAGCGCGGCCGCATCGTGATCCGGACGCGCGTTTCGGCCAACGTGAACATCGGCACCACGCGCCACAAGCTCGCGGCCAGCCTGCAGGTCGAGGACAACGGTCCCGGCGTGCCGCCCGAGCTCGCCGACACCATCTTTTTCCCCCTGGTCACCGGCCGCGCGAATGGCACTGGCCTGGGTCTCGCGGTCTCGCAGGACCTCGTGACTCGCCACGGTGGCCTCATCGAATTCGAAAGCAAGCCCGGGCGCACGGTCTTCACGATCCTGCTGCCCTTACCGGAGAACGCATGAGCGTCGACCCTACCTATATGCACAACGCCACCTCGCCGCCAGCCAATCAGCCCGCACTTCGGGTCTGGCTCGTCGAAGACGACGCGTCGATCCGGTGGGTACTGGAGCGGGCGTTGCGCGCCAGCGGCATGGTGCCGCGCGCCTTCGATTCCGCCGAGCCCGCCCTCGCGGCGCTGCGAACCGACGCCCCCGACGTGTTGCTCACCGATATCCGGATGCCCGGAAGTTCCGGCATCGATCTGCTGCACGAGGTGCGCGGCGCGCACCCGACGCTGCCCGTCATCGTCATGACCGCGCACTCGGACCTGCCGAGCGCGGTGTCCGCGTACGAAGGCGGCGCATTCGAATACCTCCCGAAGCCGTTCGACATCGACCAGGCGGTCGAACTCGTGCGGCGCGCCGGGCAGACCGCGCGGCGCAGCGACGACGCGCCGACGCACGCGCCGGAAATTCCCGAGTTGTTAGGCAAGGCGCCGGCGATGCAGCAGGTGTTCCGCGCCATCGGCCGGCTTTCGCGCTCGAGCGTGGCGGTGCTCATCACCGGCGAATCCGGCACGGGCAAGGAACTCGTCGCGCGCGCGCTGCACGAGCACAGTCCGCGCGCCTCGAAGCCATTCGTCGCGCTCAACACCTCGGCGATTCCGGCCGAGCTGCTCGAGTCGGAATTGTTCGGCCACGAGAAGGGTTCGTTCACGGGCGCCGACGCGCAGCGCCGCGGACGTTTCGAACAGGCGAACGGCGGCACGCTGTTCCTCGACGAGATCGGCGACATGTCGACGCCACTGCAGACGCGACTGCTGCGTGTGCTGGCGGAAGGCGAGTTCTATCGCGTCGGCGGCCAGACGCCGGTGAAGGTGGACGTGCGCGTCATCGCGGCGACCCACCAGAACCTCGAGGAGCGCGTCGAGCGCGGGATCTTCCGTGAGGATCTCTATCACCGCCTCAACGTCATTCGCATCGAACTGCCGCCGCTGCGCTCGCGCACGGAGGACGTGCCCGATCTGCTGGGGCATTACCTGCGAGTCGCGGCGTCGGAGCTGGGAACGGAAACCAAGACCCTGGCGCCGGTCACGCTCGAACGGCTTCAGTCGTATCGCTGGCCCGGCAACGTGCGCGAGCTCGTGAACCTCTGCCGCCGCCTCACGGCGCTGGCGCCGGGAAGCGAGATCCAGCTTCAGGACTTGCCCTCCGAGATGCACATCGTTACGCCGGCCGCGCAGACCGACTGGGCCGCGGCATTGACGCTGTGGGCGAAGGCCCAGCCTTACGACGGCACCGTCGCGTGGCTCGACCAGGCGATGCCCGAGTTCGAACGCGTGCTGATCCGCGTCGCGCTCAACCGCACGCACGGCCACCGCCAGGAAGCCGCGCGCGTCCTCGGCTGGGGCCGCAACACGCTGACCCGCAAGCTCAAGGAACTCGGCATGTCCGACGACGAGTCCCTGCCGTAGGTGGGGATAGTGGTGCCGGTGTAAAAAGTGGGGATTAGCGCCGAGGGCGCCAGATTGGGCGACATCGCCGCCGCTAATCCCCACTTTTTACACCGGCACCACTATCCCCACCCCTAACAACGTGGCGCGGATCACATCCAGCGCTTGCCGCGGAGTGAGTCTGGTATCGCTATCTTCCGCGCATGGCAACGCTGTCTTTTCAGTAGTTCCCGTGAAAGGGGTTACATAACGGTACATCTGCGTGATTGCCGTCGCGATTCGGAAACACCTTAGTTTCCAGTGTCCCGCGTTTGTTCCACTCTCTCTCCCCAACAGGTTTCCGGATATTTGCCGGTCCGGAGAAGAGAGGAACCATGCAAGAAATTGTCGTTCAGAGCACGAAGTACCCGGAGATCGTCGTCCAGGGCTCGCGTCACGACTACACGTCGGACATCGTTCTGGTCGTCGTGGGGATCCTGGCCGCAGCCGCCATCATCTGGCGTTACACGGTTTCGCGCCGGGGTCGGGAATAACAGCAGGGATGAAGTTGTCCGGAACGCTGCGTACGGTTTGATCTACTTCAGGCCGTGCGCAGCGAACCGACCAGCTCCCCGATCCCCTTCAGGTTGTTAGCCCGCAGATAGTCCGCCAGGCCCGCATTGATCTTGCGGCACAGAAGCGGATCGTAGAAAAGCCCGGTCCCCAGGCCCACGGTCGTGGCGCCCGCAATCAGGAACTCGAGCGCGTCGTCCACGGTGGTGATGCCACCCTGTCCGATGATCGGCACGCCGTGCTTCTTCGCCACGTCGTAGACCTGGTGCACCTTGAGCAGCGCGATCGGCTTGATCGCAGGCCCCGACAATCCACCCTGCACGTTGCCGATGACCGGACGCCGCGTCTTCACGTCGATGGCCATGCCCATGACGGTGTTGATGACCGCGAGCCCGTTCGTGCCGGCCTCGATGCAGCGCCGCGCGTTCTCGCGGATGTCCGTCTGGTTAGGCGACAGCTTGGTGATGATCGGTTTCGACGTCGCCTTGCGGCAGGCCTCGACCACCTTCGCCGACATGTCCGGGTAGTTGCCGAAAGCGACGCCGCCTTCCTTCACGTTCGGGCACGAGATGTTGATCTCGATCGCGTCGATCGGCGAATCGTCGAAGCGGCGCGTGACCTCCGCGTATTCCTCGATCGTCGACCCCGAGACGTTCGCGAAGAAACGCGTCTCGCGAAAATCCAGCGTCGGCAGGATCTTCTTCACCACGTATTCGGCGCCTGGATTCTGCAGGCCGATCGCGTTGAGCATGCCCGACGGCGTTTCGTACACGCGGTGCGGCTTGTTGCCGAGCCGCTCCTGGCCCGTGGTTCCCTTTAATACGATCGCTCCCACGTCGCGATTCGAAAATCCCTCGACGCGCGTGTATTCCTCACCGAATCCGACGCATCCGGACAACAGCACGATCGGGGAATTCAGGTCCATCCCGCAAAACGAGGTGAGGAGCGGGTTATCGACGTTCTCTGGAGCGGCAGCCATGGCGCGCATTGTACGATGCGCGCCCCATGCACACCCTTCGCAACCTCGCATTGCTCCTGGCCGCCGGCACCGTCGCGGCCCAGGCTCCCGCCACCCCCACCGACGCGCCCACGCCCCGCTTTTCCGACTCCGACATCGTCCCTGAAAATCCGGGATACGAGGACGCCTTCTCGCTCGTCGAAGTAAAACTCGGCGGCAAACCCGTCACGGGGGAAGAGCAGCTGACGCGCTGGCTCGATGAACTCAAGGCCGGCCGCGCACGCGCCGGTTCGCTGGCGGGCAGCCAGATCGCCTATGTCGCCGTCACGCGCTCCGACTGCGTCGCGGCGCGCGATGCGCTGCTGAAGGCCGATGAGCTGGGTCACGAGCGCGCCGCGCGGGCGCTCGCCGACCTCGCGACCAACATCACCTGCGGAGAAATCGATTACGCCGAGGTGGAACGCTGGCTCCGGAAGGCCGTGACGCTCGACTATCTGCCGGCCGCGCAGCGGCTCATCGTGCTTCACGCGCCGGATGGCCGGCGCCCCGATCCGCTCCAGCGATACGTGTATGCGCGCGCGGCGGCGAAATACTGGGACGCGATTTCTCCATCACAACCGAAACCCACTGGCGAAACGGGGTTCGACGCCGAAGCACTGCAGGCGATCGAGAACGACGTTCCGGCCGCCGACCGCAAACGCGCCGAGGACGAAGCGGCGAAGATCGCGAGCGCGATGCTCAAGCGCCGCGAACGGTTCAAGCCGGTGCAATCGCAGGAGTTCACCCGCGGCGGGCGCGACGCGAAGTCCGGTAAGGGATACGGCTTCGTCGCCTACACCAACGACTATCACCACGAATGCGCGTGGAACCTCGCCGGCAATTGCCGCGGCGCGCAGCGCCTCGCCTTCGTCGACGTCAACAACAACGAGCAGGACTTCATGTCCTGCAAGGCCGAGCTGCGCGCGAAGGATTTCGTCACCGGCGAGCCGGCCGTCCTCACGCGCGAAGTGCTGATCGGCCCGCAGGTCACCCGTCGCCTCGTGTTAGGCGACGTGTACGTCGTTCCGGACAAGTCGGCGATGTCGGTCAACTGCAAGGCGGTGCCCAAGCTCGCCGAGAACGCGGCCGCCGGCAAATGCCGCGCGCGCCTGAAGAACCAGATCGACGCGCAGCAGTTCTACCCGACCGACGCGCGGCAACGCGGCATCGAAGGCTCGGTAGTCGTTCGTTACTGGGTGCCGCCGGGCAGCGAGGAAGTGGTGGACGCGGAGATCGCGAAGTCGAGCGGCCATCCATCGCTCGATGCCGCCGCGCTCAATACGATCAGCAGCGGCCGGTTCGCCAACGAGTGCGACTACGGCCTGTCCAGCATCCGCATCTCGTTCAAACTACAGGAATGAACCCGGGCGTCGATGTTCCACCTCGTGATATTCGAGCCGGAGATCCCGCCCAACACCGGCAACCTGATCCGCCTCGCGGCCAACACCGGCTGTGAGTTGCACCTGATCGAGCCGCTCGGCTTCCGGCTCGACCGCAAGTCCGTGCGCCGCGCGGGACTCGACTACGACGAGCTCGCGACGGTGCACGTCCACAAGAACTACGCCGCGGCGCGCGCAGCGCTGAACGGGCGCTGGTTCGCGATCGAGACCGGCGGCGCGCGGCGCCACGTCGATGCGCGTTTCGAGCGGGGCGACGTGCTGCTGTTCGGTTCCGAGCGCCGCGGGTTGCCCCCACAGATCCTCGGCGACATCACGCCCGAGAACGTGTTGTCGCTGCCGATGCTCGCCGGCAACCGCAGCCTCAATCTCTCGAACGCCGCGGCGATCGCCGTCTACGAGGCGTGGCGCCAGAACGACTTCGCCGGATCGTCCGGCGGCTAACTATTCGATCTCGGCGCGGATCGGGCGCGTCATCAGCTCCTTGACCACGTCCTTCGCCGGCTCGTTCTGGTAGAGGATGCGATAAATGCCGCTCGCGATGGGCATGTCGACCTTCTCGCGCAGCGCAACTTCATGAACCGCCCGCGCCGCGCTGTAACCTTCGACCACCTGGCCGATCTCCCGCAGCGCCTGCTCCGGGGTCTTGCCGGCCGCGAGTGCGAGTCCGAAGCGCCGGTTGCGCGACTGGTTGTCCGTGCAGGTCAACACGAGATCGCCGAGGCCTGCGAGACCCATGAAGGTCTCGGCGCGCGCGCCGAGCGCGACGCCGAGGCGCGTGACCTCGGTCAATCCGCGGGTGATGAGCGCGATGCGCGTGTTCGCGCCGAAGCCGAGCCCGTCGCACAATCCCGCGCCCACCGCGAGCACGTTCTTGACCGCGCCGCCGACCTCCACGCCGACGATGTCGGTGGACGTGTACGCCCGGAAGTTCGACGCGGCCAGTGCGCGCGCCAGGTACGCGGCGTACCCGGGATCCGCGGAGGCGATGGTCATCGCCGTCGGCAATCCGAGCCCGACTTCGCGCGCGAACGTCGGGCCGGACAGCACCGCGACCGGGTACCCGTCGCCGAGCACCTCGCGCGCCACCTGGTGCGGTAGTTTGCCCGTCGACAGCTCGAATCCCTTCGTGGCCCAGGCGACGCGCGCGTCGCGCGCCAGCAGTGGTTTGAGCTGCGTCAGCAGCTCGCGCAATGCGTGACTCGGAACCGAGATGATGATCGCGGCGGCACCCGACACGGCCTCCGCGAGATCGCCGTGTACGGCGAGCCCGTCCGGAAAGCGTGCGTCGGGTAGATAGCGCTGGTTGACGCGGCCCAAGCGCATCGCGGCCGCGTCGTCCGGGTTGCGGCTCCACAACCGCGTCGGGTGTCCGGCGCGCGCGAACTGGATCGCGAGCGCCGTTCCCCAGGAGCCGGCGCCGAGCACGGCGACCGGCGCGTGCGCAAGACCGTTCGGCGTTTCGCTGGGTTTCGCCTGGCTCACGTGTCGCGCCGCCCGTTCCGGCGCTCGATCAGTTCGGCGAGCTCTGGCCGCCCGCGGCGGCCTGCTGGGCCGCGCGTGCCAGACCCTGCGCGAACAGCTGGTCGAAGTCGACCGGCGGCAGCACGAAGTTCGGAAAGCCGCCCTGCGTCACGAGCTGCGATACGGCGACGCGCGCGTACGGGAAGAGGAAGTTGGGGCAGAACGTGCCGATGACGCGGCGCTGCTCATCCTGGCTCAAACCACGCATCATGAAGACGCCGGCCTGCTTCACTTCGACGAGGAACGCGGTGGTTTCGCCCTGCTTGGCGCCGACCGTCACGGTCAGCACGACCTCGTTGACCTCGGGCCCGATCACGTTGGTCGTCGTGTTGATGTCGAGCGAGATCTGCGGGCTCCAGTTGCCCTCGACTCGCGGACCCTTCGGCGCTTCGTACGAGCAATCCTTGAGGTACACCGTCTGCACGGCGACGGTGGGGCCGGTGGGGTTCTGAGTCGCCGCGGGCGCGGTCTGGTTTTCCATGATGATTTCCTGTGTTGAAAAGATACCGCCGGCTCACCTGCCCAGCAGGGCATCGAGTTTGCCGGCCGCCTCGAGGGCGTGCAGATCGTCGCTTCCGCCCACGTGCGTATCGCCGATGAAAATCTGCGGCACGGATCGCCGGCCGCTGCGCTTCTGCATTTCGGCGCGCTTCTCGGGCGCCGCTTCGACGTCGATTTCCTCGAACGCGACCTGCTTCGAGCCGAGCAGCCGGCGGGCGCGGTCGCAGTAAGGACACCAGCTCGTGGTGTAGAGAGTGACGGTGGGCTGATTCATCGAACCGACGTCACGCCGACTTGGCGACCGGCAGGTTCTCCGCGCGCCAGCCGGCGAAGCCGCCGCGCAGCGTGAATGCCTTGGTGAATCCCTGCGCGTTGAGCTGGCGCACGGCGGCGGCCGCGAGCGAGCCCGAGTCGCAGTAGACGATCACGGGCTTGTCCTTGAAGCGCTTGAAGCTTTCGCCCGCGGTGAGGATCTTGTCCGAGGGAAGCTGCTTCGCGCCGCTCACGTGCCCGGCCGCGAATTCCTCGGGCTTGCGGATATCGAGCACCAGCGCGCCCTGGTTCATGAGGCGGATGAGCTCCTGCGAGGACACCGCCGCGAACGCCGTGGCGCGCATGCGCGATTCGAAGGTGACCACCACGATGAGCGCGAGCACGGCGGCTCCCACGAGCAGCGGATGGTTGGTCACGTACTGGATCAGGTTTTCCATTCGTCCCGGGGGCACGGCCGGTCAAAAAAGGGAGCGCATTATAGCGGCAGCCCATGTCGACGCCTGTTTTTGCGGCGGCACTGGCGGTATCCCGGCGCGACCCGGCAATAATATGACCATGCCGAAACCCTTGTGGGCCAACCCTCGCCGGACCCTCATCCGACCGCTGTTCGCCGTCCTGCTCGCCTGCACTCTCGCCGGGGCGATCGCGGCCGCCGACCCCGATCCCGCCAAGGCCGAAGCCGAGCTCAAGGCGGTCCGCGCGCAGATGGAGAAGGTGCGGGCCGAGATGGAACGCGACGCTGGCCGGCGCGACAAGCTCACCCGGGAGCTCGAGGAAACCGAGAAAACCGTCGGCGACGCGCGCGGAGAGCTCGAAAAGCTCCGGCGCGAACGCGAGC
>JAEZCR010000142.1 GCA_023433465.1 Pseudomonadota bacterium
GGTGGGTTCCACGAGCGGCTCACGCAGGATGGCCAGCCGCTGGCGGAGCCGCGTCGCTCGCGTGTGAATCCGCGGCAGGTGTATTGCTTCGCGATGGCGCCGTCGCTCGGCTGGCGCGGCGACGTGGCGGCGCTGGTCCAGCACGGGCTCGACTATTTCCTCTCGCGTTACCGGCGTCCCGATGGTTTGTTCCGTACGCTCGTGAACGCCGACGGCTCGGTGCGCGACGATCGCGCGCTGCTCTACGACCAGGCGTTCGGTCTGCTGGCGTTCAATGTGGCGGCCGGCATCGGCAGCGCGCGCGCGGAGCGCGAGCGGCTCGCCATCGAGTTGCACGCGTTGATCTTCGAACGGTTGAAGCGCGCGCAGGGTCCAGGGTTCGATAGCGGGGTGCCCGCGAGCCTGCCGCTGCTGTCGAATCCGCACATGCACCTGTTCGAAGCCGCGCTCGCGGGCAGCGAGATGTGTTCGGAGAACACGCTGTGGAAGTCGCTCGCCGACGAGATCGCCGAGCTCGCGCTCACGAAGTTCATCGATCCCGGGACGGGGGCGTTGCGCGAGTTCTTCGATGCGCAATGGAATCCCGCGCCCGGCATCGAAGGGCGTATCGTCGAGCCCGGTCACCAGTTCGAATGGGCGTGGCTGCTGCTGCGCTGGGGCGGCGCGAAGAACACACGCGCGCGCGACGCGGCGCTGAAGCTGATCGAAATCGGCGAGCACTTCGGCGTGCGCGATGGCCTCGCGACCAACGGCCTGCTCGACGATTTCTCGCCGCACGACGCAGGCGCGCGTCTGTGGCCGCAGACCGAGCGCATCAAGGCGGCGGCACTCGCCGCGCGCCTGACCAATGAACCTCGATACTTCGCGATGACGGTCGCGGCGACGGACGGGCTGATGCGTTACCTGGACACACCGATGCCAGGGCTCTGGTACGACCGCATCGGCGCGGATGGGAAGCTGGTCGACGAGCCGGCGCCCGCCAGCACCTTCTACCACCTGGTCGCCGCGATCCAGGAACTCAGCGCACTCGCGCGTCACACCTGAGACCGCTTTCCCGAACGACGCCTCGACGGAGGCAGCCGTTCCGGTAGTGCGCGATCAGTTAGCCGGGCGCGGCCCGGTGGATTCCCTGCACACCATCCGATACGGAATCTCGATGCTCTTCGGCGGCAGCTCGTCGCCCATCGAGCGGAACAACATGTCCGCGGCCTGGTGTGCCATCTCGTACGTCGGCTGGTGCACGGTAGTCAGGCGCGGCCAGATCACCTGCGCAACGTAGCTGTCGTCGAAGCCCGCCACCGACAGGCGGTTCGGGATCGAGAGACCCATCTCGTGCGCCGCCATGATGGTGCCGGCGGCCATGTCGTCATTGCTCGCGAACACGGCCGTGGGACGCGTGGCGCGCGAGAGCAGGCGGCGCGCGGCCGCGAGTCCCGAATCGAACGTGAATTCGCCGCGATCGACGAGCTGAGGATCGACCTCGAGGCCATGCGAGCGCAGCGCGAGTGTGTATCCGAGATAACGCTGCTCGGTGACCGGATGTCCCACCGGGCCATTGATGAAGCCGATGCGTTCATGACCCAGGGCGATCAGGTATTCGGTCATCTCGCGCGCCGCGGCGACGTCGTTCATGTACACGCACGAGTACGCGTCGAGATCGACGGTGGGTGCGATGCGCACGAAGCGGATGCGGTGCTTCTGCAGCTCCGCGAGCACTTCGGTGGAATCCGAAAGGGGTGGAGCGAGCACGACGCCATCGAGATGCGACTCGAGCACCAGGCCCGCGAGATCGCGCACGCTTCCGATGTCGTTTCCTTCGCACGGATGCACGAGCAGGCGGTAACCGCGCGTGTGGCAGCGCTCGAGCGCGCCGCGCTGCAGGTCCACGACGTAGTTAGCGCTCGGGTTCTGGTAGATGAGCCCGACGAGGTTCGAGCTGCGGCCCGCGAGACTGCGCGCGGAGAGGCTCGGGTGGTAGTTGAGCTCTTCGACTAGTTTGAGCACGCGCGCGCGGGTTTCGCTGCGCACGTTGGGTTCGCTATTGAGAACGCGTGAGACCGTCTTGATCGAGACTCCCGCGGCCTTCGATACGTCATGAATGGTTATACGACTCATAGCGATGACGGATTGTCTTGTTGTCAGACAGCGGTGTCAAACTCGCTCACGGTTTGCGCAATGCAAATCTCCTTTAACGTAAATCATAGGTACAATTCACTAGCCAAGTATTTGACAGCGTTGTCTTTGAGGGCGAGTCTTGTGGTCAATGGAGCGGGATGGTGACAGGTAAAACAGCGCCCACAGGCGCGGATCACGGGGGGGACGAGCATTTCGACCGTTCCGCGGTGCTCGGTCTGGTCGCTGACGTCGGGGGCACCCACATCCGCTTCGGCATCGCCGTGGCCGGGGAAAAATCCAATCCGGTCAATGTCCATTGCGTGCGGCGTTACGCCGTTCGCGCGCATGAGTCCATTTCACACGCGGCCCAGCATTATCGCAATGCAACACCGGGTGTACCCCAAGCGCTGAGCCGCGCCGCGGTCGCCGTGGCTGGCCGGGTGGAGGCGGATCGCGTCCAGCTCACCAACAGCGCGTGGTCCTTCTCGGCGCGCGCGCTGAGCGAGGCGCAGTCCTTCAAGGACCTGCACGTGATCAACGATTTCGAAGCGGTGGGGCATGCGGTCGGCGCGCTGCGCGCCTCGGATCTGTCGCCGGTCGGATCGCAGCGCATCGAGTTGCCGCTGTCCCAGGGCGTCTGCGCCATCGTCGGCGTGGGCACCGGCCTCGGTGTCGGCGGCGTGGTCGCGAACGCGGGCAACTACAACGTGCTCGCGACCGAAGGCGGGCATGCGAGCTTCGCACCGACGAACGAGCGCTCGATCGAACTGCTGCGCTGGCTGCGCAAGAAGTACGGACGCGTGTCCGCGGAGCGCGTGCTCTCGGGCGCGGGTCTGGCGAACGTGTACCAGGCGCTCGCCGATGCGGACGGACAGCACGTACCGGAGTTGACCGCCGCCGAGATCACGGCGCGCGCGGGCAGCGATCCGCTGTGCGACGAGGCCGTAGGCCTGTTCTGCGAATTGCTCGGCTCGTTCGCGGGCGATCTCGCCATGACGCTCGGCGCCTGGAACGGCGTGTTGATCTCGGGCGCGATGCTGCATCATTTCGACCGCGAGATGCTCGAGCGCCGCGTGCGCTCGGGATTCGAATACAAGGGCCGGTTCACGCTCGCAATGCGCAACGTGCCGCTCGAAACCATCATGCATCCCCACGTGGAGCTGCTGGGCGCCGCGCGCCTGCTGATGCAAAACTCATGATGCACGTGAAGAACCCGATTCAGAAATTCGTGCTGTTCGGCGCCACGGGAGACCTCTCGCAGCGCATGGTGTGGCCGTCTCTCTACCACCTGTGCCGGGAGAAGTTGGTCCCGCCGACCTTGACGTTCGTGGGCTCCGCGCGCAATGGAATGCCGAACGAGGAGTTCCGCGCGTTCGTCGAGCGCGCGTTGCGCAAGCACGTATTGCCCGAGTTCCTCAAGGAAGACGCGCTCAAGGACCTGCTGACGCGCGTCACGTACGCGCCGTTCGAAGCGGGCGACGGCACGGTGAAGGGAACCGAGGCGCTGCAGAAGGCGCTCGCGGGCAACAACCGCATCCTGTATTTCATGGCGACGTCGCCCAAGGTGTACGGCGCGACGGCGTTGAGCCTGGCGGCCGCCGGTCTCGCCTGCGAACACTGCCGCATCATCCTCGAGAAACCGATCGGCACGGATCTCGCGTCGAGCATCGCGATCAACGAAGCCGTCGGCAGCGTGTTCCACGAGGACCGCATCTTCCGCATCGATCACTACCTGGGCAAAGAGGCGGTGCAGAACCTGCTCGCGCTGCGCTTCGCGAATTCGTTGTTCGAACCTCTCTGGAATGCGTCGTCCATCGATAACGTCCAGATCACGGTTGCCGAGACCGTGGGCCTCGAAGGCCGCACCGGCTACTACGACGAAGCGGGCGCGCTGCGCGACATGGTCCAGAACCACGTGCTGCAGCTCATGACGCTGGTCGCCATGGAGCCGCCGCACCTGTTCGAGCCGAACGAGGTGCGCAACGAGAAAACCAAGGTGCTGCGCAGCCTGCGTCCGATCACGCAGGCGACGGTCGCCGCGAACACGGTGCGTGGCCAGTACGTGGCCGGCAGCGCGGGCGGCGTCGCGGTGCCGGGATACAACGAAGAGAAAGGGGCGAAGGGCGGCAGCGAAACGGAGACTTTCGTCGCGCTGCGCGCCGAGGTCGACAACTGGCGTTGGGCGGGCGTGCCGTTCTACCTGCGCACCGGCAAGCGCATGCAATCGCGCCGCACCGACATAGCGATCCAGTTCAAATCGGTGCCGCACAACATCTTCGCGGCCGACGAGCCGACCCTCCAGGCGAACCGCCTGGTCATCAAGCTGCAGCCGCAGGAAAGTGTGGTGCTGCAGATCCTGAGCAAACAACCCGCCATCGAGGGCGTGCGGCTGCGCGAGGTTCCGCTCGAGCTGTCGCTGCCCAAGGACGAGAGCGGCGGCCGGACGCGTATCGCGTACGAGCGCCTGCTGATCGATGCACTGAAAGGGAACACGACGCTGTTCGTGCGCCGCGATGAAGTCGAAGCGGCGTGGCAGTGGATCGATGGAATCCAGACGAGCTGGCGGTCGACTCGTCAGCTCGTGAAGCCGTATCCTGCGGGCACCTGGGGGCCCACGGCCGCGATCGCGCTGACGGAGCGACACGGCCACAGTTGGTACGAGTAAGAGATGACCCAGAAGAAGCACGACGTCGTCGTCGAAGTCACTGAAAGAATCGGCGGCCGTTCGGCCGCGGCGCGCGGCGAATATCTCGAGCGCACCCGCAAACGCAAACTGGTCGAACCCGCGCGCGGCAAACTCGCCTGCGCGAACCTCGCGCACGTGATCGCGGCGTCCGGCGAGGACAAGCCGCGGCTGCAGCAGGCGGTGCCGAACATCGGCATCGTGACCGCGTACAACGACATGTTGTCGGCGCATCGGCCGTTCGAAACTTATCCCGAGGTCATTCGCGCCGCGGCGCGGGTCGCGGGCGCGACGGCGCAGGTCGCGGGCGGTGTGCCGGCGATGTGCGACGGCGTCACCCAGGGCCGCGCGGGGATGGAACTGTCGCTGTTCAGCCGCGACGTGATCGCGCTTGCGACGGCGGTCGCGTTGTCTCACGAGGCGTTCGACTCGGCATTGTTGTTAGGCATATGCGACAAGATCGTGCCGGGCCTGTTCATCGGCGCGGCCTCGTTCGGCCAGATGCCCATCATCCTCGTGCCCGGCGGGCCGATGCCCACGGGGACCATCGCGAACAAGCAGAAAGCCGAGGTGCGCCAGCGGTACGCGGAAGGCAAGGCCACGCGCGACGAGTTGCTCGCGGCGGAGCTGGCCTCGTACCACAACGCGGGCACGTGCACGTTCTACGGCACGGCGAATTCCAACCAGATGCTCATGGAGCTCATGGGCCTGCACGTGCCGGGCGCGGCGTTCGTCAATCCGAACACGCCGCTGAGGCATGCGCTGAC
>JAEZCR010000158.1 GCA_023433465.1 Pseudomonadota bacterium
CGCCGCGAGGGTGCCGCCGATTCCGAACCGTGCGCGCACCGCGGCGGTCATGGGCCGGTCACACCGGGACTGGAACGCCGCGCGCGAGTTCGGCGACGAATGCCGCGTGGTCGGCGGCCGCGGCCACGCCGGTGCGCTCGAGGCGATGCGATGCGACGGGTGCGAACACCGCCTGCACGTCCTCGGGCACCACGAAATCGCGGCCGGCCAGCATCGCCCAGGCGCGCGCGGCCCGCAGCAGGCCCTGTCCCGCGCGCGGTGAAAGACCCAGCAGGATGTCGGTGCGCTGGCGCGTGCTCGCGATCAGCGCCTGCACGTATCCGAGCAGCGCGTCCGACACGTGCACGCGCAGCGCGGCCGACTGCAGTTCGCGCACTGCGTCCGGATTGAGCGCCGGCGACATGCCGGCGAGCAGGTCGCGCCGGTCGCCCTCGGCGAGCAGCGTGCGCTCGTGCGCGGTGTCGGGATAACCGAGCGAGATGCGCATGAGAAAGCGGTCGAGTTGCGATTCGGGCAGCCGGAACGTGCCTAACTGCTCGAAGGGATTCTGGGTCGCGACCACGAAGAAGGGATCGGGCAGCCGGTACGTCGTGACGTCGACGCTGACCTGGCGTTCTTCCATCGCTTCGAGCAACGCGCTTTGCGTCTTGGGGCTCGCGCGGTTGACCTCGTCGGCCAGCAGGAGCTGCGTGAACATCGGGCCCTTGCGGAAGGAGAAGTTTCCGTTCGCGGCGTCGAACACCGAGACGCCGATGATGTCCGCCGGCAGCAGGTCGCTCGTGAACTGCACGCGTTGCCAGGCGAGACCGAGCACGTGCGCCAGAGCATGCGCGAGCGTGGTCTTGCCGACCCCGGGCACGTCTTCGATCAGCAGGTGGCCGCGGGCGAGCAGGCAGGCGAGGGCGAGCCTCACGGCCTCGGGTTTGCCGAGGATGATGCGGTCGAGGGCCGCCAATGCCGCGGCGAGCGCGCCGGTCTGCGGGTGGGGAGTCGTTGAGGTCACGGCGCGACTATAGCCCGCTCGCGGTTCCGGGTCGTGAACTGCGTCAGCTTTGTCCGAGCCGGCGCACGCGCGCGAGCTGTTGCGCGAGGCTCGCGTTACGCGCGAGGAGCTCGGCGGCGCGGGCACGGTCGGCCGCCACCACGTCCGGCGGCGCGTTCTTCACGAAGTTCTCGTTGCCGAGTTTCGCGTTGAGCTTGTTGATGTCGCTGTCGTGTTTCGCCATGAGCTTGCTCAAACGCTCGATCTCCGCCTTCGGGTCTATCAACCCGGCCATCGGGACCAGCAGCGTGAGGTCGCCGAGAATCGCGGTCGCGGATTCGGGCTGGGCTTCGCTCGCCGCTAGCTGCTTCACGCTCTCGAGACCGGCCAGGCGCGATAGATAGGCGAAGTGACGCTCGGCGAGGCCGCGCTCGCGTTCGCCCGCGTTGGCGATCAGCAGCGGAATCTTGCGCGAGGGCGCGATGTCCATCTCGCCGCGGATCTGGCGCACCGCGAGGATGAATTGCTTCATCCATTCGATTTCCGCTTCGGCGTCGGCATCGCTCGCGTAGTCGGTCGCCGCGGGGTAGTACATGAGCATGATCGAGTCGACCACTTTCTCGGTACCGCGGAAGTTCGCCGCGGCGCGCAGCGGCGCGACGATCGGGTTCACGCGCTGCCAGATCTCCTCCGTGATGAACGGCATCATCGGGTGCAGGGCGCGCAGCAGTCCTTCGAGCACTGTGATCAACGTGCGACGCGTGCCGCGCTTCTGAGCCTCCGTGGCCGTCTCGCTCTGCAGGACGGGCTTGGTGAGCTCGAGGTACCAGTCACAGAACTCGTACCAGGTGAATTCGTATAGCGCGGTCGCGGCGAAGTCGAAGCGGTATTCGCGCAGCGATTCGTCGACCTTGGCGAGCGTCGCCGCGAAACGCGACACGATCCAGCGGTCGGCGATGGATAGTTCGGCCTCGCCGACGAGATCGCCCTGGCCCTCGACCGTCATCAGCACGAAACGCGCGCCGTTCCAGAGCTTGTTGCAGAAATTGCGGTAACCGCCGACGCGCCCGAGGTCGAAATTGATGTCGCGCGAAGGCCCGGCCAGCGATGCGAACGTGAAGCGCAGCGCGTCCGTGCCGTAGGCGGCCATGCCGTCGGGAAACTGCTTGCGCGTCGCCTTTTCGATCTTTTCCTTCAGGTGCGGCTGCATCATGCCGCTGGTGCGTTTCGCGACCAGGGGTTCCAGCGCGATGCCGTCGATGAGATCGATCGGATCGATGATGTTGCCCTTGGCCTTGGACATCTTTTCGCCGCTCTCGTCGCGGATGAGGCCGGTGATGTAGATGTCGCGGAACGGCACGTCGCCCATGAACTTGAGGCCCATCATCATCATGCGCGCGACCCAGAAGAAGATGATGTCGAAGCCGGTGACGAGCACGCTGGTGGGATAGAACTTCTCTAGCTCGGGCGTGGTGTCGGGCCAACCCAACGTGGAGAACGGCCACAGCGCCGACGAGAACCAGGTGTCGAGGACATCGGGGTCCTGGGTCAGCGTCACCGACGGCGCGATCGAATGCTTGCGGCGGACCTCGGCCTCGTCGCGGCCGACGTAGAACTTTCCGTCGTCGTCATACCACGCCGGGATGCGATGGCCCCACCAGAGCTGGCGGCTCACGCACCAGTCCTTGATGTTGCGCATCCACTCGTAATAGGTCTTCGACCAGTTCTCAGGCACGAAGCGCGTACGGCCTTCCTCGACCGCCTTCAGCGCGGGCTCCGCGAGCGGCGCGATCTTCACGTACCACTGATCCGTGAGATAGGGCTCGATCACCGCGTTCGTGCGGTCGCCGCGCGGCACCTTCAATTTGTGAGGCTCTATCTTCTCGATGAGTCCTTGGGCCTCGAGCTCGGCTACGACGCGCTTGCGCGCTTCGAAGCGATCTAGGCCGCGGAAACGTTCCGGCGCGTTCTCGTTGAGGCGTGCATCGGGCGTGAAAATGTTGATCTGCGCGAGTCCGTGACGCTGACCGACTTCGTAGTCGTTGAAATCGTGCGCGGGGGTGATCTTGACGCAGCCCGAACCGAAGGCGGCGTCGACGTAGCTGTCCGCTATCACCGGGATCGTGCGGCCGGTGAGCGGCAGGTCGAGTAGTTTGCCGACGAGCGACTTGTAGCGTTCGTCGTCAGGGTTCACCGCGACCGCGGTGTCACCTAACAAGGTCTCGGGACGCGTGGTCGCGACGACGACGTGCCCGCCGCCACCCGTTATGGGATATCGGATGTGCCAGAGCGAGCCATTCTCTTCTTCCGAGAGAACCTCGAGATCCGAAACGGCGGTGAGCAGCACCGGGTCCCAATTCACGAGCCGCTTGCCGCGGTAGATGAGTCCTTCCTCGTGCAGTCGCACGAACACTTCCGTGACCGCGCGAGACAGGTCCGGATCCATCGTGAACTTGTCGCGCGACCAGTCGACCGACGTGCCGAGCCGGCGCATCTGCCGCGTGATCGTGCCGCCCGATTGTTCCTTCCACTGCCAGACGCGCTCGATGAACTTCTCGCGGCCGAGATCGAGGCGATGTTTGCCTTCGGCGCCGAGCTGGCGCTCGACGACCATCTGCGTCGCGATGCCCGCGTGGTCGGTGCCGGGCTGCCACAGCGCCGAGAAGCCGCGCATGCGATGCCAGCGCGTGAGCGTGTCCATCAACGTGTGCTGGAACGCGTGCCCCATGTGCAGCGTGCCGGTGACGTTCGGCGGCGGCAGCATGATGCAATACGGTTCGCCGTCGCCGGCGG
>JAEZCR010000176.1 GCA_023433465.1 Pseudomonadota bacterium
TCGATGCGCGCGATGTCGAGCTTGAGGCCGACCTCGTTCTTCACCGGCTTCGGATTGAAGAAACCGACCTGCTCCAGGCTCTTGCCACCCTGGCGCTTGCGGCTGTCAGTCACGACGACGTGATAGAACGGCGTGTTCGTGGCACCGCGGCGGGTCAGACGGATTGTCACCATGTCATTAAACCTTCAGATGTTCACAGCCCCAGGTCGGAAACGCCCAACCCGGCCGGCCAAAAAAGAGCGCGGATTCTACGCAAATCAGTGACTTGGTGGAAGGGTATTTGCGGGTGCGCCCCGAGGGGGCCAGTTTCCACCGCAAACGCTTGTTCGAACGACCATTTCACGGACGGCGCCGCTTCGGCGACGTTTCCTACGTGGCGCTTGCGCCTGAAAAGGCTGCCCCCCCCCTATTTCAGGCCGGGGAACCCCGGGGGCACCTGGCCCTTGAACGCATGCATCATGCGTTTGAGCTTCCCGCCCGAAAAGCTCTTCATCATCTTCTGCATGTCCATGAATTGCTTCATGAGACGGTTGACGTCCTGGACCTGGACGCCCGCCCCGGCCGCGATGCGGCGCCGACGGGAGCCATCCAGGATCCCCGGGTTGCGGCGTTCCTTCTTGGTCATCGAGTTGATGATCGCGATCTGGCGGCGCACGTCCTTGTCGCCCTGGTCCGCCTGGACGGCGCCGGCCTTCGCGGCGCCCGGGAGCTTGTCCATGAGCGATGCGACACCGCCCATCTTCTGGACCTGCTCGAGTTGCATCTTGAGATCGGCGAGGTCGAAGCCCTTTCCCTTGGCGACCTTCTTCGCGAGCTTCTGCGCCTCATCGATGTCGACCTGTTTCTGCACCTGCTCGACGAGCGCGACGACGTCGCCCATGCCGAGGATGCGTCCCGCCATGCGCTCGGCGTCGAAGGGTTCGAGTGCATCGAGCTTCTCGCCGACACCGACGAGCACGATGGGTTTGCCCGTGACCTCGCGCACCGACAACGCCGCGCCACCACGCGCATCGCCGTCCGCCTTCGTGAGGATCACACCGGTGAGATCGAGCGCCGAGCCGAACGCGCGCGCGGCATTCACCGCGTCCTGGCCCGCCATCGCATCGATGACGAACAAACGTTCATGTGTTTCGACCGCGCGGTCTATCTGCTGCACCTCGTCCATCAACTCCGCGTCGATGTGCAGGCGGCCCGCGGTGTCGACGATGAGCACGTCGTAGACGCCCTTGCGCGCGGCGTCGAGCGCATCGGCCGCGATGCGCGCGGGCGAAAGGTTGTCATCGGTCGGATAGAGGCCGGCGCCCACCTGCTCGGCCAGACGCTGCAGCTGCAGGATGGCCGCCGGGCGGCGGATGTCCGTGCTCACGAGCATCACGCGCTTCTTCTGGTCCTGCATCAGCCAGCGCGCAAGCTTGCCCGCAGTGGTCGTCTTGCCCGCGCCCTGCAGGCCGGCTAACAACACGACGACCGGCGGCTGGGCGCGCAATTCGAAACGCCCACGATCGCCCTGCATCAGCGCGATCAGCTCCTTGTGCAGGATCCCGACGAACGCCTGGCCCGGCGAGAGACTCGCCGTGACCTCGGCGCCGAGCGCCTTTTGTTTGACGCGCTCGATGAACGTCTTGACGACCGGCAGCGCGACATCGGCCTCGAGCAGCGCCATACGCACTTCGCGCAGCGACTCGGAGACGTTTTCCTCGGTGATGCGGCCGCGGCCGCGCAGCGAATCGACGGTGCGCGACAGGCGCGACGTCAGGTTCTCGAAAAGTGCCATGCGGGGATTATAGCCCCTATGCTATCTGCCCTATGCAAAACGCACCCTCGTCTGTCCTGGTCGCCGCGCTCGTAGTTCTGCTCCTACTGATCGCGTTCTCTTCCGGCACCGAAGTCGCGATGCTCTCCGCGAATCGCCACAAGATCCGCGCGGCCGCGAAATCCGGCAAACGCACCGCCAGGGCCCTGGATGCGCTGCTCAGCAAGCCCGAGAGCTGGCTGGGCGCCAATCTCGTGATCCTTGCGCTCGCCAGCGTGGCCGCGTCGTCCATCGTGACTTTGTTAGCCCAGCGCACCGGCTACGAACACGCCATTCCGATCGCCGGCGGCGTCCTCGCGGTGTTCATGATCGTGTTCTGCGAGCTGTCGCCGAAGATCTACGCGGCGTTGAGGCCGAATCCCGTCGCGCTGTCGTCCACCTACATCTACAAGGTGCTGGTGATCCTGATGACGCCCTTCAGCTGGTTCGCGAACAAGGCGGCCTACGCGTTCCTGCGGCTCTTCGGCGTGAAGCCAGTGAGTGAAAGCGGACAGGCCATGTCGGCGGATGAACTGCGTTCCGTCGTCGCGGAAGCCGGCCCGATGATCCCGACGCGCCACCGGCAGATGCTGCTGTCGATCCTCGATCTCGAGCACGTCACCGTAAACGACATCATGATCCCGCGCCAGGAGATCAACTCGATCAACATCGAGGACAGCTGGGAGGACATCCTCGACCAGCTTCGCCAGACGCCGCACACGCGTTTGCCGCTGCACGAAGGCGAGCTCGACAATCTCATCGGCATCATCCACATGAAACGCGTCGCGCAGGAGCTCGCGCGCGACACCTTGACGCGCGAGCGCCTGATGGAACTCGCCCGCGCGCGCGAGCCCTACTTCGTGCCCGAAGGCACCTCGCTCACCGTTCAGCTCAATCACTTCCAGCGCAATCGCCGCCGCATGGCCTTCGTCGTCGACGAGTACGGCGACATCCAGGGCTTCGTCACGCTCGAGGACATCCTCGAGGAAATCGTGGGCGAGTTCACGACCGATCCCGCCACGGTGACTCACAAACACGTCCATCGCGAGGCGCCTGGCGTGTTCATCATCAACGCGAGCGCGACGGTGCGCGCGATCAACCGCTCGCTCGGCTGGCAACTACCTACCGACGGACCGAAGACGCTGAACGGCCTGCTCGTGGAGAAACTCGAGACGCTGCCGGAAACCGGCGCACTCGTGAACATCGGCGAGTACGCGTTCGAGGTTCTGCAGATCGGCGAGAACACGATCCGCACGGTGCGTGCGCGGCACGCCACGCCGGTGACCGAAAAGGCCACTTGAAAGCAAAGGTCGTCATCGTCGTCCTCAGCTCGGCTTTGATCGCAGCGGCGGCTTGGTTCTTTTCGAGCTCGCAGGCGCCGACCGCGAGCGTCGAGGCAGTTCCGCTGCCTGCGGCCGTTACCGCATCTGCATCTGGCAAGCCAGCCATCACGACCGGAACGAGCGCGACTGACACGATGGAAAGTTGGCGGACCGGCGTTTCCGTGGGTACGCCTTCATCATCCGAAGATTCGTCTTCGAACAGGCATCTCATCAGCGACATGCAGCACGAGCGCTGGCGCGCCGAACTCAATCTCATTTACGAGGATGTCGGCGTGAACATCGGTCTCGGCGCATCTGAATCCGACACCCTCATCGCACTGCTCGTCGACCAGCGAATCCGCTTCGCCGAAGCGCCTGGGCTGGACATTTCTGTCGATGGCGTGGCCGCGCGCCGCGAACTCGGCGCACAGCATTGGAATGAGATCGAAACCCTGATCGGCGCCGAGCGCGCCCGCAGCCTCGCTGAGTACCAACGCTCGATACAGGTTCGCTATGAAGTCGAAAATCTGCGCAAGCGGCTCGCGAACGAGTCGATGGCGCTCACGGAGGCGCAGCGCAAGCAGTTGATCCAGGCGGGAATCGAACGGCGCGCCTATGCCGACCCGACGATCTTCACCGGCGGCGAATCGGATTTCGCAATAACGCAGGAGCAATCCACGAGAAATGATCTCGCGTATCAGCGCCTGATGGAGGCTGCTCGCGGCGTGCTAACCGCGGAGCAATTCGCGCGAGTCGAAGATTGGTGGACGAATGATCGCGCGGCGAACGATGCCTTCCTGCGCCAGATGGAGCAGGAGCAGCGCAAACGCTAGTTCAGGGCAGCGCGGTCCTGAGCACTTCGTCAATTCTCGTCAGCGCCTTCACCTCGAGGCCATCGATTCGCACGCGCGGCGCATTGTCCTTCGGCACCAGCGCCGTCGTGAATCCCTGCTTCGCGGCTTCGCGCAGCCGCTCCTCACCATAGGCGACCGGCCGCAACTCGCCCGCGAGTCCAAGCTCGCCGAATGCGACGATCGATTGCGCGATGGGCTTGTCCGAGAGGCTCGAAGCAAGCGTCAGTACGATCGGCAGATCGCATGCCGTCTCCGTGACTTCGAGCCCACCCACGAGGTTCACGAACACGTCGTGATCCTGCAGGTTGACGCCGGCGTGCCGGTTCATGACCGCCAGCAACATCGCGACACGCTGCGCATCGAGCCCCTGCGCCACGCGGCGTGGCGAGCCGAAACGCGACGCGTCGACGAGCGCCTGCAGCTCGACGAGCAACGGCCGCCGGCCATCACGCGTGACGGTGACGATGCTGCCCGGCGCCGGCTCCGACGAACGCGCCAGGAAGATCGCGGAAGGATTGCGCACCTCGCGCAACCCCTGCTCGCTCATGTGGAAGAACGCGAGCTCGCCGACCGCGCCGAAGCGGTTCTTCGTCGCGCGGACATTGCGGAAACGGCTCGATGCGTCACTCTCGAAATACAACACCGTGTCGACGAGGTGCTCGAGCACGCGCGGCCCGGCGATCGCGCCGTCCTTCGTCACGTGCCCGACGATGATTACGCTAGTGCCCGTGCTCTTCGCGAAGCGCACGAGCTGCGCGGTGCACTCCTTCAACTGCGTGACCGCGCCCGCCGGTGTTCCGACCGCCGCGAGCTGCACGGTCTGTATCGAATCGACGACCAGCAACCGCACGTTTTCATCGCGCGCACGCGCGAGCATCGATTCGAGATCCGTATCCGCGACCACGCGCAGGTCCGACCCGTGCGCGCCGAGCCGACGCGCGCGCACGCCGATCTGCGCGGCGGATTCCTCGGCGGATAGATAGAGCGTGGGGACCTGGCCCGCGACCTGGTGCGCAACCTGCAGCAGCAAGGTCGATTTTCCGATCCCGGGCTCGCCGCCTAGCAAGGTCACGGACCCGGGAATGAGACCGCCTCCCAGGACGCGATCCAGCTCGGCCATTCCCGTCGTCTGTCGGCCCACCTCGTCGGCCACCAGCTCGGTGACCGGGGACGCGGCTGCGGCCGGCGCCACTGCCGCATTGCCCGGGCGACGCGCGACCGAGCGCTGCTCGAGGGTGTTCCATTGCGAGCATTGAGGGCATTGACCCTGCCATTTGAGGGTCTCTGCGCCGCAATCCGCGCACACGAAAACGAGGGCAGGCTTGGCCATCAGCGGGTATCCAGAGGGTTCAAAAGCGTGACGAGGATCATGTCGTGAGGGGCCTCCCCGGCCGTCGATTCACCTAGTGTGCTGTAGTGCGGTGCAGCCAGCCGCCGGTCCCATTAGCATTGCAGCTATAGGTCCTTGTTTCTGGGTCTTTGATTCTGGGTCATTGGATCGGTCGGTTCACCCGGGGAAGTGTGACTTATTGCTCCGGCCCGCCGATGCACTGCTGGTAGGTTATGGCATTGCGCGGGGAAGCGTGCGGGCGCATTGCGGCCGTAAGGGTCTCTTTTTGAGCATTGAGCACAGGTGT
>JAEZCR010000218.1 GCA_023433465.1 Pseudomonadota bacterium
TTAGCAATCCCCACTTTTTACACCGGCGCCTAATCCCCAGGTTCGGCGTAGATGATGATCGAGAGCATGCGGATGGGGGTCTTGATCAGCTTCTCGGGGCCGTGGGGTACTTCGCCGGCGAAGGTGAGGGAGTCGCCGGCCTTGAGAAGATGGGTCTCGTCGCCGTGACGATAGGTCAGCGAGCCTTCCAACAAGTATATGAACTCGGTGCCGGGATGCTCGAATCCCGGGAACACCTCGCTCTTGTCGTTGAGCGTCACGAGGAAGGGTTCGAACGCGCGGCGCGGGCCGCGTTCGGCCGCGAGCAGGTGATAGGTGTGACCGCGCTTCGTGCCGCGCCTCACGACCTCGAGCCCTTCACCTTTCGGGACGTGTTGCGCGCCGCCGCGAGGTTTGCCCACGTCGCTGAACAGGTTCGACAGCGGCACGCCGAGCGCGGCGGTCAATGCGCCCAGTGTTTCGAGGCTCGGTGAAACATCGCCATTCTCGAGACGACTCAGCATCGCGGAGCTGATGTTGGCGCGCCGCGCGACTTCGCCGAGCGTGAGTCCCATCGAACCGCGCAGGCGCTTTGCCGCGGCGCCGACCTGGCGAGCGACACTGGTCCCCAGCCCGCCGGCGCTTTCGCCGGTCGCCGCCGGTCCCCTCGGTTTGGCCATTTACCCACTCCTTATAAGAGGTCCCCGAACTGACCGTTGACGGCCCGCGCAGACCCATGTTATCCGTGTGCAAACGAATTTACTCGTATGCAACTCGCTTTTCGATGCCCCATCGCCTGCTGAGATTCGCCGTCCGGTCAGCCTTCGGTCGCCCGCACCCGGAGCCGCGCATGTTCCGCGCGCCCGAGCGCCTCAAGGATGGCTACGACGTCGTCATCATCGGCGGTGGCGGACATGGTCTCGCGGCCGCGTACTACCTGGCGCGCGATCATGGCATCCGCGGCGTCGCCGTACTCGAGAAAGGGTATCTCGGCGGTGGCAACACGGCGCGCAACACCACGATCATCCGTTCCAACTACCTCACGCCCGAAGGCGTGAAATTCTACGACGCGAGCCTGAAGCTCTGGCAGGGCCTGTCGGAAGAATTCGATCTCAACCTGTTCTATTCGACACGCGGCCATTTCACGCTCGCGCACTCGGATGCCGACCTGCGCACGGCGCGCTGGCGCGCGGAGGTGAACAAGCACCATGGCGTGAAGTCCGAGGTCGTCGACGCGGCATTCGTGAAGCGGCATGTCCCGCAGATCGACCTGGCCTGCGGCGGCCACACGCCGATCCTGGGCGCGCTGTATCACGCGCCCGGCGCGATCGCGCGCCACGACGCGGTGGCCTGGGGTTATGCGCGCGGCGCAGATCGTCAAGGCGTCGAAATTCACCAGAATACCGAGGTTCTGGGAATTGACGTGCGCGACGGGGCAATCGCGGGCGTGCGCACGTCGCGCGGCAACATCGCGACGAAGCGCGTGTTGTGCGCGGTCGCGGGTGCGACCCCACGCATCCTGCGCATGGTCGGGCTCGAGTCGCCGATCGTGATCCATCCACTCCAGGCGATGGTCTCCGAGCCGATCAAACCCTGGCTCGATCCCATCATCGTGTCGAGCTCGCTCCACGCCTATGTCTCGCAGAGCGCGCGCGGCGAGCTCGTGATGGGCGCGGCGCTCGACGGGCAGGAGCTGCACTCCACGCGATCGACGCTCGATTTCACCGAGGGCCTGGCCGCGCACATGCTCGACATGTTCCCCTTCCTCTCGGAAGTGAAGGTCAACCGCCAGTGGGCGGGCATGGCCGACATGACGCCCGATTTCTCGCCCATCATGGGAACGACGCCCTGCGAGGGATTCTTCCTCGACGCCGGCTGGGGCACATACGGATTCAAGGCGACACCGATCTCCGGCAAGACGATGAGCCACACGGTGGCGACCGGATCGAACCACCCGCTCATCGAAAGTTTCTCGCTCGCGCGTTTCGCGCAGCTCGAATTGACCGGCGAGAAGGGTGCGGCGGCGGTGGGCCACTGATGGACGGGCGGCGCCGATGAAACTCGTCGACTGTCCGCTCAACGGCCCACGCCCATTGCTCGAGTTCGTTTGCGGCGGAGAAGTGCGCGCGATGCCCGATCCGGACTCCTGCACGGATGCCGAGTGGACGGCCTATCTGTTCTCGCGCGACAGCGTGCCGCGCATCCGCCGCGAATGGTGGTGTCACACGCCTTCGGGTTACTGGTTCATCGCCGAGCGCGACACCGCGCGTGACGAAATCGTGAAGACCTACGACGCCACGCAACTCGGGCAGGCGCCCGCATGATGTACCGGCTGCCGCCGATCCCGGGCGAGTGGATAGACCGTTCGCGCCCTATCGATTTCGCGTTCGAGGGCCGTCCATTCCCCGGGTTCGCCGGCGACACGATCTCTTCCGCGCTGGCCGCGGCCGGGCAGATGACGCTCGGTCGCAGTTTCAAGTACCACCGGCCGCGCGGCATCTTTTCGTTCGCGAATCACGACGCCAACAACCTGTTCCAGGTCGATGGTGTGCCGAACGTGCGCGGCGACGTCTCGCCCCTCACGGCGGGCGCGCGAGTCAGCGCCGTGAATACCTTCGGTGGGCTCGCGTCCGACCGCGCGCGATTCCTCGAATGGCTCGCGCCGTTCCTGCCCGTCGGGTTCTATTACAAGGCCTTTCACGGTCGAAACTTCCCGCTCTGGGAGCGGCGCATTCGCGCGATCTCGGGCCTTGGCGTCGCGGGCGTGGATCTGCCGCGGCAGCACACGCCCAAGCGTTACGCGTTCTGCGACGTCCTCGTGATCGGCGCCGGACCCTCCGGTCTCGCGGCGGCATTGTCGGCCGCGGACGGCGGGGCACGCGTGATACTCGCGGACGAAAACGCGCGCGCCGGCGGGAGCGCCGCGTGGAGCGGTGCGGCACAGACCGAAATCGCCACGCTCGCGAGCCGGGTGGCGCAGAACCCACACATCGAGACGCTGCTATCTACCTACGCGGCTGGTTGCTATGCGGATCGCTGGGTGGCGCTGGTCGAACCACACCGCATGACGAAGGTGCGGGCCGGCGCGATCGTGTTTGCCACGGGCGTGATCGAGCAACCCGCCGTCTTCCGCAACAACGACCTTCCGGGCGTCTTGCTCGGCTCGGCCGCGCAGCGCCTGCTGAATCGGCATGCGATCGCGCCCGGCCGGCGCGTGGCAATTCTCACGGCGAACCACGAAGGATATGACCTCGCGCGGGCCCTGCGCGCGCACGGCGTCGGTGTTGTCGCCATCCTCGACCTGCGTGCCGGATCGGTGGGGGATGCGCACGAGTTCGCGGGTTGCCGCTGCGAAAGCCGCGTGATTCCCGAAGAAGCGATCGCCGGCCGCGACGGCGCGGTGCGCGCCCTTCGATTCCGTTGCGCGCCGGACGACTCGAGCGAGCCGCGAACGGAGAAGATCGATTGCGATGCCGTGCTCATGAGCGTCGGGTTCGCGCCCGCGATCCAGCTCCTGATGCAGGCCGGGGCGTCCTCCGCCTACGACACGGCATTGCAGCAGCACCTGCCGACCGTGCTGCCACCGGGCGTGTTCGCGACCGGCCGGCTCAACGGCGTGTACGAGTTCGCGGCCCGCAAGCAGGACGGCCGTGACGTCGGCGCCGCGGCCGCGCAGTTCGCGCGCGCCGGCTCGCGCGTGGAGCATCGCGTGAATCGCGAACACACGCGCCAGGTCTCGCATCCGTACCCGGTGTTCACGCATGCGCGCGCGCGCGACTTCGTCGATCTCGACGAGGACATCCAGGTGAAGGACCTGCTGCATTCGGAACAGGAAGGCTTCGACAGCCCCGAGCTCATGAAGCGCTACAGCACCCTCGGGATGGGGCCGTCGCAGGGGAAACACTCCAACCTCAACGGTGCGCGCGTGCTCGCGCGTGTCCGTGGGCACTCAATCGCGGAGACGCCGCTCACCACGCAGCGGCCGTTCTACCATCCGGTTCCGCTCAAACATCTCGCGGGCGCGGGATTTCATCTCACGCGCCGCAGCGCCGTGCACACGCAGCACGACGCGCTCGGCGCGTCGTGGATGACGATCGGCGGCTGGCGGCGGCCGGAATACTACGCGCGGCCAAGCATCACGCGCGCCGATTGCATCGCCGACGAAGCGCGCGCGGTGCGCGGCGGCGTCGGACTCATCGACGTCTCCACGCTCGGGAAGATAGAGGTGCACGGACCGGATGCCGGCCGCTTCCTCGATCGCGTCTACGCCGGCAGCTTTTCCGACCTGCGGATCGGCGCGACGCGTTACGGCCTGCTGCTCGATGAAAGCGGCATCGTGCGCGACGACGGCGTGATCGCGCGGCTCGGTGAGTCGTCTTACTACTTCACGACCACCACGGGCGGCGCCGCGGGGGTGTATCGCGAGTTGTTGTTGTGGAACGCGCGCTGGCGCATGGACTGCGCATTCGTGAACGTCACCGGGCACCGCGCGGCGTTCAACCTGGCCGGACCGGCGAGCCGCGAGGTGTTGCAGGCGCTGACGGACATCGACGTCTCCGAGGCGGCATTCCCGTTCCAGGGCGCGCGCAGCGGCCAGATTGCCGGCGTTCCCGCCCGGGTTCTGCGAGTCGGGTTCGTCTCGGCGCTCGGCTTCGAGATCCACGTACCGTTCAGCGGCGCGACGCGGCTCTGGGAAGCGCTCATGCAGGCAGGCGAACGATACGGCATTCGCCCATTCGGCGTCGAAGCGCAGCGTCTGCTGCGTCTCGAGAAGGGTCACGCGATCATCGGCCAGGACACCGACAACCTCACGAATCCCTTCGAGGCGAAACTCGGCTGGGCGGTGCGCATGTCGAAACCGTTCTTCGTGGGGCAACGGTCGTTGCGCATCCACGGGAAGCGCGGCGAGCGCCAGTCGCTGGTCGGCTTCGAACTACCGACGGATCACGCGCCCGTGCTCGAGGCGAACCTGCTGATACATGGCGGCGAGATCGCCGGGCGCGTCACGAGCATCGCGCGTTCGCCGACGCTGGGCCGCTCGATCGGCCTCGCGATGGTTGCGCCGCACGTCGCCATGCTCGGGAGCGAGATCAGGATCCGATCGAGCGACGGCCGCATGGTGCCGGCGCGCGTCGTGAAGACTCCATTCGTGGAGGCGGCGTGAGCGCGCGGTTGTCGGAGGCGACCGGACGCCGCTTCGGCCTCAAGGGACCGCGCGCGGCCGCCGCGCTCGAGGAGCTGGGGATCAACTTGCCCGCGCAACCGAATACGTGGGCGCCGCTGCATGCGGACGAGGCCGACTTGCCGGCCGACATCATCGGTCGGCTGGGGAGCACGGAGTTCTTCATCGAGGAGTCGGGCGACGCGGCGCGCATCACGCGTCTCGAGGAGCTCACCATCCGGGGCGTCGCGGGCGTGTATCCCGTGCTGCGCGAAGACTGCGCGCTCGTGCTCGCGGGTCCCGCCGCGGGAGACGTGCTCGCGCAATTCTGCAACGTGAACCTGCCGGCGCTCGACACCGCGGCGCGACCGGTCGTCATGACGCTGATGATCGGCGTCGCCGTGCTCGTGCTGCCGCAGTCGAGCGCGAGCGGAACCATCTACCGGATCTGGTGCGACCCGAGCTTCGGAGCGTACCTGCGTGAAGAATTCGAAGAGGCCATCAAGAGACTCGAAACGGGGAGTGCACCATGAACGACGTCGCCAAGAACAGCATCCAGGCCAACATCGGCGCGGCCCAGGCCATGTTCTCGAAACACCAGATCAAATACGTGCTCGCGCAATTCGTCGACATCCACGGAGCGGCGAAGGCGAAGGCCGTGCCTGTGGAACACCTGGAAATGGTGCTGACCGACGGCGCCGGGTTCGCGGGCTTCGCGCTCTGGGGCTTCGGCATGGGGCCGGACGGACCCGACTACATGGCGGTCGGCGATCTATCCACCCTGACGCCGATTCCCTGGATGCCGGGCTACGCGCGGCTGGTGTGCAACGGCACTGTCAAGGGAAGGCCCTATCCGTACTGCTCACGCGTCGCGCTGCACCGCCAGCTGGCGCGGCTCGCCGAGCGCGGCCTCACGATGTACGTCGGCATCGAGCCCGAGTTCATGCTCCTGTCGAAGGACGAAAGCGGGAAGCTGGGTCCGCACGATCCGACCGACGAGCTCGACAAGCCGTGCTACGACTACAAGGGCCTCTCGCGCACCAGTGCGGTGCTCGATGAAATCGTCGCGAGCCTGCGATCCGTCGGCATCGACGTCTACCAGATCGACCACGAGGACGCGAACGGCCAGTTCGAAGTCAACTTCACGTACTCTGATGCCCTCAAGTCCGCCGACAACTTCACGTTCGTGAAGATGGCCGCGAGCGAGATCGCGCGGCGCCACGGCATGATCGCGACGTTCATGCCGAAGCCGTTCTCGAACCGCACCGGCAGCGGCGCGCACTTTCACATCTCGATCGGCGACGGCACGCACAAGAACCTGTTCGAGGACAAGTCGGACAAACGCGGCCTGAGTCTTTCGGCGATGGCGTATCAGTTCCTCGGCGGCGTGCTCGCGCATGCGCGCGCGCTCGCGGCGATCTGCGCGCCCACCGTGAATTCGTACAAGCGGCTGGTAGTCGGGCGCGCACTGTCGGGCGCGACCTGGGCGCCTGCCTACGTCGCGTATGGCGACAACAACCGCACCGCCTGCGTGCGCATTCCAGGCGGGCGGCTCGAGCTGCGGCTGCCGGATTCGGGCTGCAATCCCTATCTTGCGCTCGCGGCCGTCGTCGCGGCCGGCCTCGACGGCATCGACCGCAAGCTCGATCCGGGCGAACCGACCAACATCAACATGTACGAGCTCAGCGACGCGGAGCTGCGTGAACGCAAGATCACGCTGCTGCCGCAGAACTTGCTCGAGGCCATCGGCGCGCTCGAGCAGGACGAGGTGGTGAAGTCCGGCCTCGGCCCCGAGCTGTCGAAGGAATTCATCGCGCTCAAGCGCATGGAATGGACCGAATACGCGCGCCACGTCTCCGACTGGGAGACGAAGCGTTACCTGGAGTTCTTCTGATGTGTGGAATCGTCGGGCTGCTGCTCAAGCAGCCATCACTGCGCGAGAAGTTGGGCGAGCTCATGAGGCCGATGCTGGTCGGCATGACGAGCCGCGGTCCGGATTCGGCCGGCGTCGCGATTTTCGGCGCGCCGCCGAAGACGGGACGCAAGCTCTCGCTGTTCTGGGAACGGGGCGCGGTGGATTGGAAGAAGCTCGAGCGCGACGTGAGTTCCGCGTGGGAAGGCCGGCACCAGGTAACGAGCGTGAGCCGTCACGCCATCCTCACTACCGGCACTCCGCCCGAGGCCATCCGCAAGTGGCTTGCGTCCGCCGTGCCGGAGATACACGTGTTGTCCGTCGGCCGCTCGATCGATCTCTACAAGGACACGGGCGCGCCCGCCGAGATCGTCGCACGTTACAAGCTCGACAAGGCGTCCGGAACACACGTCGTCGCGCACACGCGTATGGCGACGGAATCGGCCGTGACGCCGGCCCACGCGCATCCGTTCACGGCGGGGCAGGATTTCTGTCTCGTGCACAACGGCTCGCTGTCGAACCCCCACCTGGTGCGAAAGAAACTCGAGCCGCTCGGCATCTCGTTCGTCACCGACAACGACACCGAGGCCGCGTGCCGCTTCTTCGAGTGGCGCATGCGCGAGGGCGACGACCTGACTACCGCCGTCCAGCGCGGGTTTTCCGAGCTCGACGGATTCTTCACGTTCTTGATGGGAACGGACAAGGAAATGCTGATCGTGCGCGACGCGTTCGCGTGCAAACCCGCGGTGGTGGCCGAGACCGACGACTATGTCGCGATCGCCTCGGAGTTCCGCTCCCTCGCGCACCTGCCGGGCGTGCGCAACGCGAACGTGTTCGAGCCCAAGCCCGAAGAGGTGTACTCGTGGAAGGCGTGAAGCAGTTCGATCTCGCCACGACGCCGCTGCGTGACGTGAATCGCTACCTGCATGCGGCGGACGCGGACGCGAAGCGCGTGAAGATACTCAATGCCGACGGCGCGCATTCGATCGCCGCGGGGCTCGATGCGCCGTTCGAGGTCGAGGTGGATGGGCACGCGGGCTATTACCTTGGCGGCATGAACAAACTTGCGAACATCACCGTCCGCGGCAATGCCGGGCCGGGTGTGGGCGAGAACATGATGTCCGGCACGATACGCGTCGAGGGATTCGCCTCGACCGCCGCGGGTGCATCCGCGCACGGCGGCACGCTGATCATTCACGGCGACGCGTCCCTGCGCTGCGGGATCTCGCTCAAAGGAGGCGACATCGTCGTGGGCGGCGACGTCGGCAGTTTCTCCGCGTTCATGGCGCAGGCCGGCCGCATCGTGATCTGCGGCGACGCGGGCGATGCGCTCGGCGATTCGCTCTACGAGGCCGTGATCTACGTGCGCGGCAAGGTGCGCTCGCTCGGGGCCGATGCGCGTTTCGAGGACATGGCCGAATCCGACTACTCGGCGGTGCGCGAGCTGCTGGCGCGCGCGGGATTCACGCACGACGCGCGCGAGTTCAAGCGCGTCGCGTCGGCCAGGAGCCTTTATCACTGGAACGCGGACGCGAACCAGGAGTATTGAATGAACGAGAAGTTGCCTCCGACCATTCCCGCCGCGCCACGGATTTCGAAAGAAGAATCCGCGGGGTACGACCGGCACGTCATCGATTACATCCAGCGTGCGGCCGCGACCGGGCTTTACGAGATCCGCGGCCTCGGTGCGAAGCGGCGAGTCGCGAACTTCGACGATCTCGTGTTCCTGGGCGCGTCGCTGTCGCGGTACCCGCTCGAGGGATACCGCGAAAAGTGTTCGACGAAAACCGTGTTGGGCACGCGTAACGCGACGAAGCCTATCGAGCTCGCGACTCCGATCACCATCGCCGGTATGAGCTTCGGTGCCCTGTCGGCGCGTGTGAAGGAGGCGTTGGGCCGCGCGGCCTCGGCGCTCGGCACGTCCACGACCACGGGCGACGGCGGCATGACGCCCGAGGAGCGGCAGTCGTCGAAGACCTTGGTGTACCAGTGCCTGCCGTCGCGCTATGGATTCAACCCGGACGACCTGCGCAAGGCCGATGCGATCGAGATCGTGATCGGGCAGGGCGCGAAGCCGGGCGGCGGCGGAATGTTGTTGGGGCAGAAGGTGAACCCGCGCGTCGCGGCGATGCGTACGTTGCCGCCGGGGGTCGACCAGCGCTCGGCGTCGCGTCATCCGGACTGGACCGGGCCGGACGACCTCGTGATCAAGATCAACGAACTACGCGAAATCACGGACTGGGAGAAGCCTATCTACGTGAAGGTGGGCGCGACGCGCGTGAAACACGACGTGAAGCTCGCGATCCATGCGGGCGCGGACGTGATCGTCGTCGACGGCATGCAGGGCGGCACGGCCGCGACGCAGACGGTCTTCATCGAACACGTGGGCATCCCGACGCTGGCCGCGCTGCGGCAGGCGGTGGAGGCGATCGATGAGCTCAACATGCGCGGCAAGGTGCAGCTCATCATCTCCGGCGGCGTGCGCACGGGCGCGGACGTCGCCAAGGCGCTGGCGATGGGCGCGGACGCGGTGGCGATCGGACAGGGCGTGCTGATGGCTCTGGGCTGCAACAGCGAGAGCTTCGTGACCGCGGATGGCAGACACGTCTCCGCGATCGACGACTACGTGAAGCTGGGCACGGCGCCTGGCTACTGTCATCACTGCCACACCGGTCGCTGCCCGGTGGGTGTGACGACCCAGGACGCCTCCCTCGAACTACGGCTCGATCCCGGGATCGGCGCGAAACGCCTGACCAACTACCTGAAAACGCTGAACATGGAGCTCACGACGATCGCGCGCGCCTGCGGCAAGCAGGACGTGCATCACCTCGAACGAGAGGATCTCGTGGCGCTGACCGTCGAAGCCGCGGCCATGGCCAATCTCCCGCTCGCCGGCACGGACTGGGTGCCGGGCACCGACCATCCCAGATAATGTCATGTGCGCTGCCGGGCGGCGGGCGGGGTGACTATACTTCCGGCGTTCCACATAAGAACGACGAGAAGGAACTGACATGAAGAATCGTTCAATCCTGGCCCTGCTCGCGGCAGCGCTGCCACTGGCCGCAATGGCGATCCCCGTGAGGTATGAGTTCACCGGCGAGTTGAATTCGCGCAGCACCTCGCTGCCCGAGTGGTACACGTTCGAGTTTCCGAACGGCACCGCTTTCTCCGGGTCGTTCATCCTGGAGACGGACGCCGTTCCGTACGCTGCCGACGCCTCGCTGGCCTTCTACGGCGCGGCCGTCACGAATGTGCAGGTGAGCTTCGGAGTAGATGGTTCGCTCGGCACTTACTCACAGTCCGATCGGCCCATATTCGAGGGATATCCGTACACCAGCAATCTCTATTTCCTGGACGACTTCGACCTCGCCAGTGGATTCGGGTACGACTATGTGTCCCTCGCCGTGAATCTCGAACCTGCACCGGGCGATTCGCCGTCGATGTTGCGCGGCTTCTCGCTGAGCGGTCTCAGTCTCGACGCATCGATGTTCACGGGTGTTCCGGCGCTGGATCAGTTTCCGCAGTTCGCGCCGCAGGACCTCTGGAGCATGGGTGTCGGTGTGTTACTCGGTGAAGGCGAAGGTCAGCTGCAGGCGGGCTTTGGCGGATACCTCACGAGCCTGAGGCAGGTGAGTTCCGTTCCGGAGCCCGCGACCTGGACACTGCTCGCCGCCGGACTCGCTGGCCTCGGATTCGCACGGCGCCGGCGCGCCTAAGACGGTGCCTGGCACGGAAAATCCGGGAGAAGCG
>JAEZCR010000234.1 GCA_023433465.1 Pseudomonadota bacterium
AGCGCGCGCTGCGGGTGCTGGCGGCGGAGCCTAACTACCCCGCGGCCGCGATGATCGTCGGCGAGGCCGACGTCGCGCAGGGCCGCGCCGCCGATGCGGAATCGCGCATGCGGGCGCTGGTGCGCGACCCGCGCCTCTCTGTCGTGGAGCGATCGCTCGCGCTGGGCGTGCTCGGCGACGCGCTCGACCGCGAGGGCCGACCGGCCGAGGCCTTCGCCGCGTACCGCGAATCCAGCGAACTGCGCCGAATGCACTATGCGCCGGTGTTCGCCACGGGCGAGGGCACGCTGGACTACGCGCGATCATTGCGGCAGTGGTTCCTTCAGCACCCCGCGAAGGATCTCCTCCCGGTGATTCCGCCTGAGGTCCCGGACGAGGTGAGCCATGTATTCCTCATCGGCTTTCCGCGTTCGGGCACCACCCTGCTCGAGCAGGTGCTGGCCGCGCATCCGTCGGTGGTCACGCTCGAGGAGCGCGAGACACTGCGGGACGCCGTCTCCGCATTCATGAGGACACCGGCCGACCTGTCGCGCCTGGGCCTCGCCTCCGACCAGGAACTCGAATCCTGGCGGCGCCGGTACTGGCAACGTGTCGCCGAAGCCGGCGTGATCGCCGGCGGCAGGCTGTTCATCGACAAACATCCGCTCAACGGACTCAAACTACCGCTGATCGCGCGGCTCTTTCCGGGAGCCCGCGTGCTGCTCGCCATCCGCGATCCGCGCGACGTGGTGCTGAGTTGTTTCCGGCGGCGCTTCCGGATGAGCGCGCCGTATTACGAGTTCCTGGATCTCGAATCCGCCGCGGCGCTCTACGACTGCGTCATGCAGCTCACGCACGATCTCGTCGCGGAGCTGAAGTTGTCCGCGCACGTCGTCCGGCTCGAGCGGCTGATCGGGCACTTCGAGCTCGAAGTGGGCGCCATCTGCCGGTTCCTGAAAATCGGCTGGAGCGATCGCATGCGGGAATTCGCCGAGTCGGCCCGCACGCGCGGGGTGGCGACGGCGAGCGGCGCGCAGATTTCGCGCGGGCTCAATGCAGGCGGTGTGGGGGAGTGGCGCCGCTATCGCGAGCAGCTCGCGCCGGTGCTGCCCATTCTCGATCCCTGGGCCGCGCGACTCGGCTACGAAGTGGATTGAAGGCGGTTGGACCGCGCCGCCGGGCCGACGCGGAGCCCAGCCCCGCGGCGGCACCGGCGGATCGAATCAGTCCAGCACGCGCAGCACGACGCGGCGGTTCTGCTGGCGACCCTCGTCGGTGTCGTTGCTCGCGATCGGCTGGCTCTCGCCATATCCGCGCGCGGTGATCGAGTTCGTCACGCCCGCGTCGCGCAGGTACGTGGCGACCGCGTTCGCGCGGCGATTCGAGAGGTCCTGGTTGTACGCATCCGCGCCGCGGCTGTCCGTGTGACCCGCGACCTCGATGCGCAGGTCGGGGTAACGCTTGAGGGTCGCGACCGCGCTCTCGAGCGTCGGGATGCTTTCCGGCAGCAGCGTGGCCTTGCCGGTTTCGAACACGACACCCTCGAGCCGGATCTCCGCCTTGAGGGTGCAGCCGACCGCATCGACGCGATCGCCCTTCGGCGTATCCGGACACTGATCCTGCTCGTTGAGCACGCCGTCGCCGTCGAGGTCGTTGTTGATCTCGCAACCGGCGGCGTCCACCTTCGCGCCCGCGGGCGTGCCGGGGCACTTGTCGAGCTCGTTCACGACGCCATCGCCATCGTCATCCTGCGGTAGCGGGCATCCACTCTCATCGACGGCAGTGCCGGCCGGCGTACCCGGGCACTTGTCGAGATCGTCGGTCACGCCGTCGCCGTCCGAGTCCACCGGCTGGCGCACCGCGGTTCCGCCCCACGAATACTGGAAGCCGATACCCGCGACGTAATCGACGGGATCCTGGACCGCATCCGAGCTGCTCGACAGGCCGCGCCGGGCGCCGAGATCGGCGCGCAGCTGCATCGCGCTGCCGTCTGTGCGAGGCGCGCCGAGATCGATGAGCAGTCCGACGCCGAACAGCGCGCTCAGGTCGTCGTCGCTGCCGCCGGACTCGATATCCGCCGTCGTGCGCCCCAGTCCCAGGCTCACGAACGGATTCACGCGCCCGTCGCGGTAGAACACGCGCTTGGTCTGCAGGCCGAAGCCCCACAGCGTCAGCGAGTCGTCGCCGGCGCGCTGGTGCTCGGAGCCGTATAGCAGAACTTCGATGTCCCAGTCGGGCGTGAGCGTGCGGCCGAACGCCAGCGTCACGCCGACATCGTCGTCCGCGACGCGCGCGTCATCGAGCCACAGCGCGTTGACCTGCGGGGCGATGTACCAGCTGTCATCCGCGGCCCCCGCGTGGGATCGCCCTGCCACGAGCCCCGCTGCACATACGGCCAACAACATCAGGCTGCCGATCTTCTTCATGGCGCACTCCCGTGCTTCTTGTTTGGGCGAGTGCGCGGATCATAGCCGAGCACCGCCGGCCCGGTAATCGGGTCAATGAGCGGTCAGCGCCGGATGGCTCACGACCTGGCCCGCGCGGATGCCGAGCCGCCTGGCCTCGCCACCGCCTATCTCCAGCACGGCGAGCGCGGGTTCCTTGCTGCGGATGGTGGCGAGCGAGTGCGGAGTGGTTTGCTCGACTATCTGCTGGATCTTCCCGCCCGGCGCGATGAAAAGCATGTCGAGCGGGATGTACGTGTTCTTCATCCACATGCTGAGCGAGCGCGGCTCGTCGTGCACGAACAGCATGCCGCGCAGCTCGGGCAGGGATCGCACGAACATCAATCCCTGCGCCTGGCGCTGCGGAGTATCGGCCAGCCAGACCTGGAACACGTGGCGCACTTTCTTGCCGTCGCGGATCTCGAGCTTGCCGCTCGGGAAGTTCGCGAGGTCCTCGACCTGCGCGAAGCCCGCGCCGGGCGCGAGCAGCGCCAGCAGCACGAGCGCGGCGAGGCGGGCCGCGAAGTCAGAGCGTGGTCGGCTCTTGTGCAGGTTTTTGTGCGGGTTTTGGTGTCGGTTTGTCGGGTTGAGGTCTTGCATCGCTACGGTCATCGTCTCCGAATTCGACACGGCCTGCAAAATCGAAGCGCTGCAGGACGATGCGCTCGGTGCGGGCGAGATTCGTGGCCGGTCCCAGGCAGAAACCGCGCGCGACGACACGATAGATCGCGCGCCCCGGGCCCAGCGTCTCGACGCGCTGCTGCGTGACCGAATCGGCCGTGCACTTGTCGTCGCCCTGCGTCGCGAACAGGCGTTTCTCGCCCTCGAACAGGATCGTCACGTTCGTGCGCAGCGCTTCGCCGCCCGCGCCTTCGCCGAGGCCCGCGATGCCGAACACCATGCGGATCCGCCGTCCATCGCTGCGCAAGGGACCGCCGATGCTCACGCGCAGGCCGTTGCCCGATGGACGTGGGCCGCCCTCGCACTGCATCTCCGCGTTCTTCCAGTCGAGGTCCAGGTTGAGCGCGCCGCGCACGCGCGCGCGCAGGTAGCCGTTTCCCGCGGCGAGACAGCCCGGCTGCGATGTAGGTGGATCCGCAGACCGTGCGGGTATGCCGGCGAGCAGGAAAGCGGCGCATGCCGCGACACATGCGCGATGAGACATGCGTCTACGGTAGCACGCGACCTATACTTCGAAGAAAACGAGGACCCCAATGGCCAAACGCCCAGCTCGCGCGACTTCCGGTCGATATGTCAGCCGTCTCACCAGCGGCACCCTCGCGGTGATCATGGCCGGAGGACGCGGCGAGCGTCTCAAGGGCCTCACCGAACATCGCGCGAAGCCGGCGACGCCCTTCGGGGGCAAGTTCCGCATCATCGATTTCGTCCTGTCCAATTGCGTGAATTCCGGCATCCGCCAGATCACCGTCCTCACGCAGTACAAGGCGCAGTCGCTCATCCAGCACATCCATCGCGGCTGGGGTTACATGCGCGGCGAGTTCGGCGAGTTCGTCGAGGTCATTCCCGCGCAACAGAAGACCGGTTCCCACTGGTATCGCGGTACGGCCGACGCGGTGTACCAGAACATCGACGTCATGCACGCGCATCGTCCCAAACACGTGCTCGTGCTCGCGGGTGATCACATCTACAAGATGGACTACGGCCCGATGATCGCCTACCACGTGGAGAAGGGCGCGGACATCACCGTGGGTGTGGTCGAGGTGCCGATCGCCGACGCGAAGGAGTTCGGCGTGCTCACCGTGACCGAGTGGAACCGGGTCACCCGGTTCGTCGAGAAATCGCTGACGCCGGATCACATGCCGGGACGTCCCGACGTGGCGCTCGCGTCGATGGGCATCTACGTGTTCAACCCCGAGTTGCTCGAGCGCCTGTTGATCGAGGACGCCGCCAACGAGAACTCCAAACACGATTTCGGCAAGAACATCGTGCCGGACGCCATCGAGAAGCTGCAGGTGTTCGCGTATCCATTCCGGGACGTCAAGACGCGTGCACAGTCATATTGGCGCGATGTTGGAACAATCGACGCCTTCTACGAGGCCAATCTCGAGCTCGTCTGGGTCAACCCCGAGCTCAACATCTACGACGAGGACTGGCCGATCTGGACCTACCAGGCCCAGACGCCTCCCGCGAAGTTCGTGCTCGACGAAGACGGTCGGCGCGGCCTCGCGATCAACTCGCTGGTGTCCGGTGGCGTGATCATCTCTGGCGCGACGGTGCGCGAGTCGCTGCTGTTCTCGGGCGTGCGCGTCGAGGAGCGGTCCGTGGTCGAACGCTCGGTCATCCTGCCCCACGTGCACATCGGCCAGGACTGCCAGGTGCGCAATGCCATCATCGACTCGAACTGCGACCTGGCGCCCGGCACGCGCATCGGCTTCGACCGCAACGAGGATGCCAAGCGATTCCTCGTGACCGAGAAGGGCGTGGTCCTCGTGACGCCGGACATGCTGGCCGCCCATGCCTGACGGAGCGCAGAACCTGCCACTGCGGCGTTGGCGACTGGCCTGCGCGGCGGCGCTGATCGCGCTCGTATCGGGTTGCGCCTCGGTCGCGAATCTGCAGGCGCCGGATCTGTCCGTGGTCTCGATGAAGCTGCAGAGCGCGGACCTGTTCGAGCAGCGGTTGCTGGTCCGCATGCGCGTGCAGAATCCGAACGACCGCGAATTGCCCATCAAGGGCATCACCTACCGCATCGAGATCGACGATGCGCAGCTCGCCCAGGGCGAATCGAACACGCCGTTCACGGTGCCGGCGCTGGGTGAAGCGGAGTTCGACGTGCAGGTCAGGGCGAACCTGGCGAGTGCGCTCTCGAAATTCCTGTCCCGCAAGAAGGGCGACGACACGCTCGAATACCGCCTGGTTGGCGACGTCTCACTGGCGAGCGGCTTTCTGCGGCGGATTCCCTTTGACGAGCGCGGCAGCGTCAAGCTGAAGTAGTTCGGAGAAGAGCTTCAGGTACTCGTTGGTCTGGGTGGCCCACGAGAAATCGCAGCGCATCGCGTTCTGCACGAGCCGCTCCCACAGCGCCGCGTCGGCGTACCACTTGATCGCGGTGTCGAGCGCCCAGGTCATCGCGGCCGAGTCGAAATCGTTGAACACGATGCCCGTGCCCTGGCCGGTCGCGGGATCGAAATGGGAGACGGAATCTGCCAACCCGCCCGTCTTGCGCACGATCGGGATCGTCCCGTAACGCAGCGAGTACATCTGGTTGAGGCCGCACGGCTCGTACTGCGACGGCATCAGGAACAGGTCGCTCGCGCCTTCTATCCAGTGCGCCAGCGAGTCGTCGTATCCGCCGAAGAACCACGCGCGGCCCTTGTGGGCTTCCGCGAGGCCCGCGAAGAACTTCTCGTAGCGCCGTTCGCCTGTGCCCACCACCGCGAGGCGCACGTCCTGCGTCTGCAGCAGCTTCGGCAGCGTGTCGGTCAGCAGGTCGAAACCTTTCTGCACGGCCAGTCGGCTCACGATGCCGAACAGCGGCACTCGGCCGCTCGTGGGTTTGAGATTCTGCCGCAGCAGGAAATTGCGCTTGAGCTCGGTCTTGCGCGCCACGTCGTCGGGGCCGAAATGGATCGGCAGGTGCCGGTCCGTGCGCGGATCCCACTCCTCGTAATCCACGCCGTTCAGGATGCCGCGCACGGCGCCGCCGCGAGCCGCGAGCGCCGTTTCCATGCCCATGCCGTATTGCGGCGTCGTGATTTCGCGCGCGTAGGTCGGGCTCACCGTGGTCACGGCGTCGGCGTGCAGGATGCCGTGTTTGAGCGCGTTGATCGTCCCCGCCTTGAGATCGTCCTGGTGGAGTAGATAGGCGTCGTCGCCGAGATCGAGATCGCCGACGTCGGCGGCGGCGAACGCGCCCTGGTAGCCGATGTTGTGGATGGTCATCACCGACTTCGTTCCGGCGAACACCGGGTCGCGCCGGTAGTTCGACCGCAGCCACAGCGGCGCGAACGCGGTGTGCCAGTCGTGTGAATGCACGAGGTGGGGCTTGAAGTTCATGCGCCGGCAGCACTCGAGCGCCGCGCGCGTGAGCACCAGGAAGCGGCGGTGTTCGTCCGGATCGCTGGTGTACAGCGTCGGGCGCGCGTACAGCGCATCGGACTCGACCAGGTACACGGGGGTGGCGGAGCCCGGCAGCCGCGCGCGCCAGATGTCCACGCGGTGCTCGTGGCGGCCGGTGGCGATGGGCAGTCCTTGCAGCGACTCGACGCGCGCGGCTTCGAGGCCGGCGCGTTTCACCTGCGCGTAGAAAGGCATGAAGAGCCGCACGTCGTGACCGAGCGCGCTCAGCTGGCGCGTGAGCGCATAGGCGACGTCGGCGAGCCCGCCGCTCTTGGCGAGCGGCACGACCTCGGACGCGATGGCGCAGATTGATAGTTTCACGGGACGGGCATTCTAGCGATTGGGGACGACTGGTAGCATTGCACTGGTTCACCCATGCGGCGATTACTCACATACCTGACGGCCTGCGTGCTCGTCCTCGCGTCCCTCGGGATCGGCCTGTTCACCGCCGATCTGCCGTTCTGGCGGCGCGCGTTCGCGTGGCCGCCGGAGCACGCGGGCATCTACCTACCCGCGGAGGAGATCGGCGCGGTGCGCGATCCGGACGGGCAGCCGGAGCTCGATCCTTCGGTCGACTCGCGCATCGTCGAGGAAGCCGTGAAGCTCGCGCGTGACGCCGGCTCGCGGGCCCTGCTCGTGATGCACCGGGGACGCATGCAGGTCGAGCGGTATTTTGGCGCCGACGATGCGACGAGCCTGATGCCGGCCGGTTTGCTGGCGCGTCCGCTGGCCGCCATGGCCGCCGGCGCCGCGCTCGGCGAAGGTCGCGTCGCTTCGCTCGATACGCCCGTCTCGCGCTACCTCGATGAATGGAAAGGCGACGCCCGCGGCAGGATCACGTTGCGGCAGCTGCTCGAGGATACGAGCGGCCTCGAGTCCGGCGGCGCCGACGCGCGCCAGATGCTCGACGATTCCGCGTGGAAGGATCCCGCGCGCCTGGTGCGCTTCGCGACCAGCCGCGGCGTGCGCCTGTTGTTAGGCAACGATCTCGAGTCCACCGCGCTCGGCTTCAGGCTCGAACACGAGCCGGGCGGATTCCACAACGAGTCGCCGGCGAACGCGCAGCTCATCGCCGTCCTCCTCGAGCGCGCCACCGGCATGCCGTACGAGCGATATCTCGAGGAACGTTTGTGGCGCCCGGCGGGCGCGGGTTTCGCGCAATTGCAGCTCGACCGGCGCGCGGGCATGCCGGCCGCGCACTGCTGCTGGCTCGCGGCGCCGCGCGACGTGTTGCGCGTCGCGAGCCTGCTCGCGAACGACGGCGCGATCGATTCCGCGCGCGTATTGCCGGAGGGTTGGGCCGCGACGATGGCGGCGCCCTCGCGCGCCGACGCGCGCATCGGCATGCAACTGACCCGGATCGTGTTCGATGGCGCCGATTTCCTGCGCGCCGCGGACGCGCGCGGCAGCGCGTTCTGGGTGGCGCCGACGCTGGGCCTCGTCATCGTCGACATCGCGGGCGAGGGCGGCATGAGCACCCCCGAGGTGCCCAAGTTGCTGATGCGTGCTTTCGGCGCACCGCCGTCCGCGGGCTGACGCAAGAATCGGGTCGAATCGGACCCGGCGCTCCGCGCACAATGCGGGCCATGGACATCAAAGCCGATTGCTTCCTCGACAGCCGTGAGTTCGCCCGCATGACGCGCGCGATCGAATTCATCGAGCGCGATTACGAGAACCAGCCGCGCCTCGCCGACATCGCGCGGCACGTGGGGCTTTCGGAATTCCACTTCAACCGCCTGTTCCGTCGCTGGACCGGCCTGACTCCCAGGCAGTATCTCGCCGAGGTCACGAGCCGCGCGGCGGGCCGCGCCCTGAGCAGCGAGACCTCGGTCCTCGAGGCCGCGCACGCCGTAGGACTCTCGGGCGGCGGGCGGTTGCATGATCTGACGGTCACGCTGGAGGCGATGACGCCGGGCGAGATCCGTGCGCGCGGGGCCGGGGTCACGATTCGACACGGCGTGGCGAACACGCCGTTCGGCGCGGCTTTCATCGCCGAAACCGGGCGCGGCCTCACACGCCTCTCGTTCATCGACGACCGCGGATACACGGAACTCGATGACCTGCGCGTCTTCTGGCCGCGGGCGGAATTCGTACGCGACGAAGGCCGCGCCGCGGAACTGGTATCTGCGATCTGGGGTAACAAACCGGTCACGCTGCCGCTGGCGGTCTGCGGGACCAACTTCCAGGTGCAGGTCTGGCGTGCACTGCTCGAACTGGAGCCCGGTTCGACGGTCACATACAGCGCCTTGGCGAGGAAGCTCGGTTGTCCGGATAGCGCGAGAGCCGTGGGTAACGCGGTGGGCGCAAATCCGATTGCTTGGGTGATTCCCTGCCATCGCGTCTTGCGCGCGGGTGGAGCACTCGGCGGTTACCGCTGGGGCACTGCTCGCAAACAGATGATTCGCCGCTGGGAAGAAAGGCGTGTCGGATAGTCATGGCGTTCATAACGATTTGATTATCCTTACGTGTCGGCCTGTTAGCGGTGCCATACTCGTCACCGTTAACGAATCCGGAAGCCGACGACACGATGTCAGAGAAGCGCAGCCTCGCTACCCCGATCAGCATGACCATCGCCGTCGTCTGCGCAGCGTGGGCGATCTATGCGACCCAGCATCGGCCGAGCGCCGGTGCCGGCGCGGGTCCGGCCGCGGGAGGACCGCGCAACGCTTCGCCGACGTTCGTGGCGACTGCGCCGGTTCGTTCGGAGCGCTTGTCGCAGAAGCTCGAAGCCCTCGGTAACGCGCGCTCCAACGAGTCCGTCGACGTCAGCTCGAAGACTTCCAACATCGTGACGGCCGTCATGTTCCGTGACGGCGAGCGCGTGAAGCGCGGCCAGGTGCTCGTGCAGCTCGACGACGCGCAGGCCCGCGCGGACGTCGCCGAAGCCGAAGCGGCCGTCACCGAAAGCCAGGCGCAATTCAATCGCAGCCGCGAACTGCTCAACACGCAGGTGTTGTCGAAGTCGCAGTACGACCAGCTCGAAGCGACACTGAAGGCGGACAAGGCGCGGCTCGCCGCCGCCAACGCGCGCCTCGAGGACACCGTGATCCGCGCGCCATTCTCGGGTCGCGTCGGGTTGCGCCGCGTGAGCGTCGGTAGTTTGATCAGCCCGGGGTCGGTCATCACCACGCTCGACGACACCAGCGTCATCAAGCTCGATTTCGCGGTGCCGGAGAATTTCGTCTCCTCGTTGCGCGAGGGGCTCGCGGTGCGCGCCTCCGCGCCCGCGTTCCCGGGCCGCACCTTCACGGGCAAGGTCGCGAGCATCGACTCGCGCGTCGACATGACCACGCGTTCGGTGACGGTGCGCGCGCTGCTCTCGAACGAAGACGGCGCGCTCAAGCCGGGAATGTTCCTCAACGTGATGCTCGCGAATGACGAGCGCGACGCGCTGGTCATTCCCGAGGAAGCGCTGTCGCCCGAGTCCGAGCGCCAGTACGTGTTCGTCGTCAACGACGGCAAGGTCGAGCGCCGCGAAGTTCGCATCGGCGGACGTCGTCCCGGCAGCGTCGAGGTCGTCGGCGGTCTGAATGCCGGCGAGCAGGTCATCGTCGAGGGCACGCAGAAAGTGCGTGACGGCGCGACGGTGCGCGTGGCCGAGCGCACCAGCGACCAGCCGCCCCAGCAACTGGACGCGGCGTCGCACGAGGCGAACGCGCAGGCCTCGAGCATCCGGCAATGATGCTCTCGGAACTGTCGGTGCGTCGTCCCGTGTTCGCCACGGTGATGTCGCTGCTGCTGTTCATCCTCGGCGTGGGCGCCGTCTCGCGCCTGTCGCTGCGCGAATTCCCCGACGTCGACCGGCCGGTGGTCAACATCGAGACGCGATATCGCGGCGCGTCCTCGGACGTGGTCGAGTCGCGCATCACGCAGATCATCGAGAACGAGATCTCGGGCATCGAGGGCGTGGAGCGCCTCAATTCCTCGAGCCGCGACGAACGTGCGGCCATCAACGTCGAGTTCGCGCTCGAGCGCGACCTCGACAGCGCGGCCAACGACGTGCGCGAGCGCCTGTCGCGCGTCGCGCAGCGCCTGCCGCTCGAGGCTGATCCGCCGAAGATCACCAAGGTGGACAGCGGCGCCGACGCGATCGTCTGGATCAACGTCGCGAGCACCCAGCGCAACATGCTCGAGATAACGGACTACATGGAACGTTATCTCGTCGACCAGTTCGCGACGCTCGATGGCGTGGCCAGTGTGCGCATGAACGGCGCACGCCGCTACTCGATGCGCGTGTGGTTGTCGCGCGAGAACCTCGCCGCGCGCCAGCTCACTGTCGCCGACGTCGAAGCCGCGCTGCTGCGCGAGAACGTCGAATTGCCGGCCGGGCGCCTCGAATCGCGGGAGCGCGAGTTCTCGTTGCGCACCGATACGAACCTCCGAACCGAGCAGGATTTCCAGAATCTCGTCGTCGGCCGCGGTCCCGATGGTTATCTCGTGCGCCTCGGCGAAGTCGCGGAAGTGCGCCTGGCTTCCGACGACGACCGCAGCATCGCGCGCTCGAACGGCGTGGTGGGCCTGTCGATGGCCATCATCCCGCAGTCCAAGGCCAACGTGCTGCTGACATCCCGACTCGTGAAGGAACGGCTCGCCGACATCCAGCCCACGCTTCCAGAGGACTTGACGGTCGAGGTCAACATCGACAACGGCGTGTACATCGCGGCGTCTCTCAAGAACGTGGTGTTCGCGCTGTCCGAGACGCTGATCCTGGTGCTGATCGTCATCTTCCTGTTCCTCGGCACGTTCCGCGCCACGCTGATTCCAGCCGTCACGATCCCGGTCTCTATCGTGGCCGCCGGCATCGTCATGCTGATGCTCGATTACTCGATCAACACGCTCACGATGCTGGGCGCGGTGCTCGCGATCGGCCTGGTGGTCGACGACGCGATCGTCGTGCTCGAGAACATCGTGCGGCGCATCGAGGGCGGCGAGCCCGCGGCGCTCGCATCGATCAACGGCGCGCGCGAAATCGGCTTCGCCGTGATCGCGACGACGCTGGTCCTCATGGCGGTGTTCGTGCCCGTGTCCTTCATGACGGGCGACACGGGCCGACTGTTCGGAGAATTCGGCGTGACCGTCGCCGCGGCAATCGGCTTCTCGGCCTTCGTCGCGTTGAGCCTCACGCCGATGATGACGGCCAAGCTGTTCGCGAACGGCATGCCCAAGTCGCGCATGACGGGTGGCATCGATCGCGTATTCCACAATCTCGACGACAAGTACGCCGCCGCGTTGCGCCGCGCGCTCGCCGGGCGCGGCCCGCTGTACATCGTCGGCGGCGCGATGGGCCTGTTCGGACTGCTGCTCATGCTGCTGGTCGTCGGCTGGCCGTTCTCGGGGCTGCGCATCGCGAGCGAGCTCGCGCCGATCGAGGACCGCGCGTTCGTGCGCATCTTCATCACCGCGCCCGAAGGGTCGAGCATTCACTACCTCGATCGGCAGCTCCGCCAGGTCGAGGCCGTCGCGATGGACGAGGTGGAGCGCGGCAATGCCAAGCGCGTGAACGCGCGCAGCGGCGGTTTCGGCCGCAATGCGGACTCGAACACGGGCATCGTGTTCATGCCGCTCAATCTCTGGGACGTGCGCGAGGAAGGCGCCGGCGAAATCGTCGATCGGTTGCGGCAGCGCACGCAGGACATCTCGGGCGCGCGCGTGAACGTCAACCAGGGTGGCTCGCCACTGACGCGCAACAGCACACGTCCCCTGGCCATCGCGCTGGGCGGCGGCGACTACGAGGAAATCGTGAAGTGGCGCGACAAGATCATGCAGCGCGTCGCCGCCGAGAATCCGCGCATCCTCAATCTCGAATCCGACTACCTCGAGCGCCAGCCGCGCGTCATCGTGCAGATCGACCGCAACAAGGCGGCCGATCTCGGCGTTTCGCTGCAGACCGTGGGCCGCACGCTCGAGACCATGCTGGGCTCCCGCATCGTCACCACCTTCGAGCGGGCGGGCGAGGAGTACGACGTGTTGTTGCAGGCGCGCACCGAGCAGCGTGCCTCGGTTGGCGACCTCGACAACCTGTACGTGCGCTCGGACAAGAGCGGCGACCTGGTTCCGCTCTCGGCGCTGGTGCGCATCGAGGAACGGGCCGGACCGATGGAGCTGCGCCGCACCGACCGCATGCGCGCCATCGAACTTGCCGGCTCGCTGGCCCCCGGCTACGCGCTGGGCGAGGCGGTCGAATACATGGAGCAGGTGATCCGTGAAGAGGCTCCGGCCGCGCAGATCATCTACAACGGCGAGACCTACCAGCTCAAGAAATCGGGCGACCAGCTGTGGATCACGTTCGCGTTCGCGCTGCTGGTCGTGTACCTGGTCCTCGCGGCCCAGTTCGAGAGCTTCATCCACCCCATCGTCATCCTCGTGACCGTGCCGCTCGCGCTCACGGGGGCGCTCATCGGGCTGTTCCTGTTCAACTCGACCATCAACATCTTCAGCCAGATCGGCTGCATCATGCTGATCGGCATCGCCTGCAAGAACGGCATCCTGATC
>JAEZCR010000269.1 GCA_023433465.1 Pseudomonadota bacterium
CGCCGCGACCGAGCTGACGTCGGGCAAGCCCGTGCACACGCACGAGCTCGTCGTCTGCCTGCGAAGCTTCATCCGCTCCGTCCTCGATCTCGATCCGATCGCGGCGGACGTCGTGATTCCGAAACAGGGCCCAGCCCGCCCGGGCTCAGGCAAGGCCGCTGGCGAAAAGGAAGGTGCCAAGTCCGGCGGTAACAGGACCGGAGGCGGCGGCAGGGCCGCGGGTGCCGGGGCCGGCGCAGGCATGGGCATGGGTCTCGGCCTCGGCGCCGCGACGGGTACCGACGACGACCGCGGCTGAATCCTCAGTGCTTCGCGAACTCCGCCTGGGCTTCGCTCGTGAGCGCCTCAATCTGATCCGCTTCCGCCTGCCGATACGGCCTGCCATCCGGATGAAACACGTCATGGAACCAGGCCGCCGGCGGCGAAGTGTACGGCCTGCCGATGGAATCCCACGGGTAGATAGTCTGCGTCTTCCCCGAGACGAGGCCCCAGTTGATCATGCCGACGTCGTACTTGCGGGCGATCGGCAGAGAACTGTCGAAGGTGGAGCCAGCGCTGCGCGCCAGGTATTCGGTGCAGATGATGGGCCGGCCGTAGGTGTGCAGCTGTTTGATCTTGCGCTCGAGCACCTCGGGCCAGTCGTAGACGTGGAACGTGATGATGTCGGACTGAAGTAGCTGCACGCGTTCGACGGGTGTGTGCTTCTCGGGCTTCGACGAGTCGTCGCGGATCCACACGCCCGACGTCAGCGGCTGCGAGGGATTCGCCTCGCGGGCCCACTCGAACACCTGCGGCAGCAGCGCGGCGACGAGCCGCAGCTTTTCCTGGCCCTCCGGTGAATCCGGCCCGGCGCCGCCATAGGCGTTGTCAGGCTCGTTCCAGAGATCCCACCCGAGAATGCGCTCGTCCTTCCCGAATGCGCGCAGGACTCCCTGCACATAGGCCTTCAGCTTCGGGTAGTTAGCCCTGTCCGCGAGCCCCGCCCGCCCCGGGCTCTGCACCCAGCCCGAATTGTGCACGCCGGGCTTCGGCTCACGCTGCTTCCCGAGTTTCGGCTCCGCGTCCCAGCACGAATCGAAGAACACGAACATCGGCTTGATGCCGTGTTTCGCGGCGATGGTCAGGAACCGATCGATGCGCTTCTTGAATCCTTCCGCGTCCTGCTCCCAGAGCAGATCGTGCAGGTAGACGCGCATGGTGTTCATGCCAATGCCGGCGGCCCACCCCAGCTCCCGATCGATCTGCGCGGGGTTGAACGTCTCCGCCTGCCACATCTCGAGCTGGTTGATGGCATCGCGATTGATGTAGTTGCTGCCGACTAACCAGCGATGCTGCGCGTACCACGCGTTCGCTTTCGCGGCGGACCATTGAGTGGTATCCGCGAGCGCGGCATGACTGATCAACGACAGAACGAACGCGCCAACCAAGCCGGATCGCCGCATGTTTCCCCCGAATATTCGCGTAACAGTAGCAGCCTCGCGCGCTCGAGCGATAGGATCGCCCGCTTCCTGTAATCGATTGGGGAATCCATGCGTAACTCGCCGACGTTTCGTCACATCGCGATCATCTCCGGTCTCGCATTCGCCTTCATCGCCACCGCGCAAACTCCACGCCCCGCTCCCCCGACTCGCCCGGCCGACGGCCCCGGCGCGCCGAAGTGGACGGTGATCAACGGCGCCGGCAAGAACGCTCCCGTCGACGCCGAAGGCGCCTTCCTGATCGGCCCCGAATACGCGCCCGCGCCCGAACTGACGCCTGTCGACGGTGTTCCAGTCGGAGCGGTCGAGCAGTTCACGATGGAATCGAAGGACAGCAAGTTCTATCCGGGCATCGCGCGCGACGCGTTCGGCACGGTCGATCCGAACAATCCGAAGACGCTGATCGTGCAGACGCGCGCGCAGCCCTGGACGCGCGCCATTACCGTGTACATCCCCAGGCAATTGAAGCGCAGGAAACCCGCGCCTTTCATCGTCGTGCACGATGGCCCGAAGCTCGGCGACCCGGACCGCACGCTGCCGCGCGTGCTCGACAACCTCATCGCGCAAAAGCGCGTTCCCCCGATGATCGCGATCCTGATCCAGAACGGCGGCGGTGACGCCCAGGGCAGCCAGCGCGGACTCGAATACGACACGATGTCCGGCAAGTTCGCCGAGTTCATCGAGGCGGAAGTGCTGCCGCTGGTCGAGAAGAACTACGGCGTGAAGCTCACGCGCGATCCGAACAAACGAGCGGCCATGGGCTGCAGCTCCGGCGCGGCGGCGGCGTTCTCGATGGCGTGGTTTCATCCGGAGTGGTATCGCCGCATCGTGAGCTACTCCGGCACGTACGTGAACCAGCAGTGGCCCTTCGATCCCGCGACGCCCGGCGGCGCATGGGAATATCACGCGTCGATCATTCCCAACAATCCGCCGAAGCCCATCCGCATCTGGATGCACGTCGGCGACCGCGATCTCTTCAACCCCAACGTCATGCGCGACGACATGCACGACTGGGTCGCCGCGAATCACCAGATGGCAGCCGCGCTCGAGGCCAAGGGCTACCACTATCAATATGTGTACGCCCTCGACTCCGGGCACTGCGATCGCAAGGTGCGCGAGCAGACGCTGCCGCAGGCTCTCGAGTTCGTCTGGGCGGGGACAGATCTATAGATCTGTCCCCTTGCGCTCGAACATCGCGAGCGTCTCACCGCCGATATCGGATAACTCGAGCCGGTCGCCGTCGATCTTCCAGCGCGCCACGCGATTGAAGACATCGTGCAGCGCCTGCTCCTGCTCCATGCCGGTTTCGCAGGCCATCATCGTGGCGGCCATGCGCGATAGCGTGAGCTTCTCGCCTTCGATTTCAAAGGTACCGCTCATCTGGTTGCAACCGCCGAATGCCGTCACGCGTTTGCCTTCGGAGTGAAACACGACGTGCGGCTCGCGCTGGTTCCCGGATACGACCACCGGCGTGTCGCCGAGGGTCATGACTTTCCAGTAGGAATTCTCCAGCGTCGCGATGGACGTCGATTCCGGGCGAACCGGTCCGCCGTCATTCGCGGCGCACGCGCTCAACAACAGGAATGTCGCCGCCAGCGGGTTTGCGATTCGCGATTTCATGGCCCAATCGTAACGTGATCGGCGTGGTCAGGATCACCCGGACCGCGGCCCACAGCCGCGTCAGTGCCCATTCCCCGATGCGCCGCGGCAATTCGAGCGCATCCTCGACCTGGAAGCTGCGCGGCTCGCCATGCAGGCACCATTCGCAAAAATGCTCGCAATTGTTGGTCCAGACGCTGTAGCGGTTTTCACCCAGCCGCGAGCGCGCGTGATGGATAACCTCGGCGGGATCGCGGCAGGTGTCGGCATGCCGGATCAGAAAAACAGGTCGTCCTTGCGCAAACGCTTCGAGCGACACTTCCTCCACCGGGCGACGCACAAGGTCGTAGAGCAGCGCGCCGTAATGCACGACCCTCCCGCCGCCGGTGTATACGCCGTGGTGCGCAAAACCCCAGCGTGGTGAAACCAGGTGTGCGCCCAGCGGAGGTGTCTCGTCTGGCCCCAGTGGTTCATAAGTTCTCGCGGGTCGTTGTTGGGTGACTGATCTCACGGTTGTCAGTACACCACCGGGTAGTTCGATCCTGCAGCGGCGTGCGCGGCACGCGAGCGTCGAAAACCGTCCGCTTGATTTGCAGTGGGGCGCCGACAAATCGGCGCGCGCCTCGCCGGGTTGTCAGACGAACTGATGCCGGATTCGCGTCGAGAGCCTAGAACTGGAACGCGCGGGCCACCGCCCACGTGATCGCCGAGGCCAGCACGACTCCCACGATGAATCGGACCCAGGAAAACCCCGACACCGGCGTGACGTCGGCGACCGTGTACCGGCGCGCGCCCGTGAGCATCGCGCCGACGAGGTTCTCCTTGCGGAAGAACACGTAGAACAGCACGGCGAGGATGTGGACGCTGATGACCGCCATCAGCACATTGAACAGAACCTCGTGCAGCTTCGCCGCGGTCCTGCCCGTGTCGAAATCGACATACATCGATAACGGCCCGGACTCGATGCCATCGACATCGACCGCGAACAGGCCGAGCGAGACCTGCGCTAGCAGCAACGCGATCAGCGCGACCACGCTCCAGGAGCCGAGCGGATTGTGCCCCGCGGTGACCTTCCAGGAGCCACGAAGGTACTCGAGCACCGCGCGCGGCCCGCGCACGAAGCCGCCGAAGCGCGCCGTGGAGCTGCCGAAGAATCCCCAGTAGATGCGGAAGACGAGCAGGCCCAGCAGCGTATAGCCGCTCCAGCGATGCCACTCGAGGCGCCCGGTTTCGCCGGTCCACCAGCACACGCCGACGGCGCACACGAACAGCCAATGAACGAGGCGCGTGGGGAGATCCCACACGCGCACTCGTGACTCGGCGGTCATTTATTCAGGAGCGCGGAACTTGTCGTGGCAGTTCTTGCAGGCGCCGCCGACTTCGCGGAACGCCTTCTTCACGGCGTCGACGTCCTTGGCTTGCGCGGCCGCGGCGAGCGCGGGGGCGCGATCCTCGAACATCTTCATCGCCGCGGCGAAGCCCGCGGTGTCGGTCCAGATATCCGGCAGCGCGCGCGTCTTGCCCGCCTCCGGACCCGTACCTTTCGGGAACCATTGCTGCTGATTGACCGAAGCCTCTTTCACCGTATCCGCGGCCTTTTGCAGTGCTGCGAAATCCGGGCTGCCAGCATTGCTCTGATCACGCACGGCCTTGAACGCGTCGCCGAGCTTTTCATAGTGCTCGTGACGCACCTTCTGCGTTTCCGCGGGAGTGGCGGCCTGCACCGCGCACGCGATCACGGCCGCGCCGACGACGAATGAACATAGCCTCTTGAACGAAATGCCTGGCATGAGCTTTGGTCCTCGTTAGTGTGATGTAAGACGCATCTATAAACGATTTCCGTCACGCATGGCCACAACGGGAACGAATCAGAGTCTCCCTGACTCGAAAAGCCCGTGACCCGATAGACGAAAACCCGCAGAATGCGCAGCGTTTTCAAGCGGATCGATGGGGGCATTGGGATCGTGAGGTCGAAGCGAGTCATCCGGATCATCGCGCCGCTTGCGTCGGTCATGGCGTGCACGATGGTGTTCGCGAAAACCCCCATCGAGACTTACAACTCGCAGATCCTGCCGATCCTCGAAAAGCACTGCTACGAGTGCCACGGCGACGGATACGACAAGGGCAAGGTCGCCTTCGACCTGCTCGAGACCGAACGGGAAATCCTGGAACCGACACTCTGGCTGCGCGTGCTCAACAACGTGCGCGCGGGCCTCATGCCCGCCGAGGACAATCCGCGACTCAGCGCGGCGGAACAGGCGATGCTCGAGCGCTGGATCAAGCGCGACGTCTTCCACATCGACCCCGCGCGTCCCGATCCGGGCCGCGTCACCGTGCGGCGCCTCAATCGCGTCGAGTACCGCAACACGGTGAAAGATCTTCTCGGCGTCGACTACAACACCGATCATGAATTCCCGCCGGACGACACGGGCTTCGGTTTCGACAACATCGGTGACGCACTAACTACCTCGCCCATGCTGATGGAGAAGTACGTGTCCGCGGCGCAGACGGTCATCGCACAGGCCGTTCCGACGGTCGCGCGCCAGCCCGCGATCCGCACGGAGCCCGGCACCGTGTTCGAGGGCAAGGGTGCGGGCTTCAAGTGGGGCCGCCGCCAGTTGACGTTCAATACGCCCGCCGATGTCTCGGCGAAGTTCAAGACGGATCTGGCGGGCACGTATCGCGTGAAGCTCGATCTCGAAGTGAACGGCAGCTACAACCCGGATCCCGGCAAGGCTCGCGTCGTGGTCAAGGTCGATGGCCAGGAGATGGTGAACCAGGAGTTCGCCTATCACGACGAGAAGGTCTTCACGTTCGAGCGCAGCCAGAAGTGGCCGGCGGGTTCGGATCACGTGGTAACCATCGAGCTCACGCCGACGGTGCCGGAGGAGAAGAAGGAAACCGTCGTCGATTTCTTCGTGAACCGGATGCACGTCGAGGGCCCGCTCGAGACCGCGCACTGGGTGAAGACCGAGAACTACGATCGCTACTTCCCGCGTGAAGTGCCGAAGTCGCGCGCGGCCCGTCGTGCGTATGCCGATGAGCTGCTGACAGCGTTCGCGCAGAAGGCGTATCGCCGGCCCGTCACGGACAATACCGGCGAGCGACTCGCGGCGCTGGCCGAGGCGACGTACACGCAGAAAGGCAAGACATTCGAGCAAGGGATCGCGCATGCGATGTCGGCCGTACTCGCCTCGCCGCGTTTCCTGTTCAAGCTCGAGGAGGCCGCGCCGGACGCGGCCGGCGGCGTGGCGTACGTCGACGAATACTCGCTCGCTTCGCGCCTCTCCTATTTCCTGTGGTCGACGATGCCGGACGACGAGCTGATCGCGCTCGCCAGCCGCGGCGAGTTGCGCAAGAACCTCGGCGCGCAGGTCGATCGCATGCTGAAGGATCCGCGCGCCGAGAATCTCGCGCGCAATTTCACGGGTCAGTGGCTCCAGGCGCGCGACGTCGAAGGCATCGCGAGCAATCCCCAGCAGATCATCCTGCGCGACGCGGGCGCGGAGGAAATTCAGCGGCAGCTGCGCCAGGCGTTCATGAAGCGGGATTTCGAGACGGCCCAGCGCCTCAACGAACAGATCCAGACGGTGGTGAAGTCCAGACCGGAGTTCACCAAGGACATGCGCAAGGCGATGCGCGAGGAAGCCGAGCTTTACTTCGGCCATGTCGCGCGCGAAGACCGGCCCGTCACCGAACTCATCGAAAGCGACTACACGTTCCTCAACGAGGACCTCGCGAAGTTCTACGGCGTGCCCGACGTGATCGGCAAGGAGCTGCGCAAGGTGACGCTGCCGGCGGGTAATCCGCGCGGCGGCATGCTCACGCAGGGCAGCGCGCTGGTGGTCACGTCGAATCCGGACCGCACGTCGCCGGTGAAGCGAGGATTGTTCGTCCTGGCGAATTTTCTCGGCACGCCTCCTCCGCCGCCGCCCGCCAACGTGCCCGCGCTCGAGGCGAGCGAGACGGACTTCAAGGATGGGCACGAACCGACGCTGCGCGACGTGCTCAAGGTCCACCGGGAAAATCCGATGTGCGCGTCCTGCCACAACCGCATGGACCCGATCGGCCTGGCGTTCGAGAACTTCAACGCGGTCGGCGCGTGGCGCGATTCGGAGCGCAAGCAGGCGATCGTCGCCGAAGGCAGTCTGATCACGGGCGAGAAGTTCACGAGCGTGAATGAGCTCAAGCGCATCCTGGTGAAGGACCATCGGGAAGAGTTCTACCGCACGCTCACGGGCAAACTCATGACGTACGCGACCGGTCGCGGCGTCGAGTACTACGACGTCGAGACGATCGACCAGATCGTCGACCGGCTCGAGAAGCAGGACGGTCGCTTCTCGGCCTTGCTGACCGGAATCATCGAATCCGCGCCATTCCAGAAGATGCGCACCACTGCAACTGTCACGGCGAGTAACTGACATGAGCAAAGAGAAAGAACGTTTCGAGAGCTTTTCGCGACGGCGATTCCTGCGGGGCGCCGGCACGGCGATCGCACTTCCCGCCCTCGCCTCGCTGATGCCGCGCGGAGCCTTCGCCGCCCGCCGGGAGGCGCTCGAGGCGCCGACGCGCATGGCGGTGGTGTACGTGCCCAACGGCGCGATCCCCGCGGCGTGGTGGCCGGCCGGTGACGGCGGCGCGGAATTCGAACTGTCGCGCACCCTCGCGCCGCTCGCGAACGTGCGCCAGCACCTGCAGGTGATCTCGGGTCTCGAGGATCTCAGCGCGAACCCGGGCCCGGATGGCGCGGGCGATCATGCGCGCGCGGGTGGCACGTTCCTTACGGGCGTGCGTATCAAGAAGACCGCGGGCTCGGACATTCACGCGGGCATCTCGATCGATCAGGTCATCGCGAACCAGATCGGGCATCACACGCGTTTCGCGTCGCTCGAGCTGACCTGCGACGCGGTGCGCAAGTCCGGCGAGTGTGATTCGGGTTACGCCTGCGCGTACGAATACAACATGGCGTGGAGCTCGCCGAACCAGCCGCTCTCGCCCGAGCACAATCCGCAGTTCGCGTTCGAACGGTTGTTTGGCCAGGGCTCGCCCAAGGAGCGCGTCGCGAACCTCAAGCGCCGTCAGGCCGAGCAGAATTCGATCCTCGACTTCGTGATGGAAGACGCGCGTGGCGTCGCGCGGAATCTCGACGGCCGCGACCGTCAGAAGCTCGACCAGTACCTCACGAGCGTGCGCGAGATCGAGCAGCGCATCGAGAACACCGCGAAGATGAACGTGCAGAACCCGGACGTCGACGCACCCGCGGGCGTGCCGGTCAACTACCTCGATCACGCGGAGCTGATGTTCGACATGCTGCTGCTCGCGTTCCAGACGGACTCGACGCGCATCGCGACGCTGCTCATGGCGCGCGAAGGCAGCAACCGGCCGTTCTCGGACATCGGCATCTCATCCGGCCACCACGATCTCACGCACCACAAGAACAGCGCCGAGATCATCGCGAAGGTCGAGGAGATCGACCGCTGGTACGTCGCGCGGCTCGCGCGCTTCCTCGAGAAGATGGAGCAGACGAAGGATGTCGACGGGCAGTCACTGCTGCACAACTCGATGATCCTCTACGGCTCGGGCAATGCCGACGGCAACCGCCATACGCACGACAACCTGCCGATCCTGCTCGCCGGCTCAGGCGGCGGCGCCTTCAAGCCCGGCCGCTACATCAAGGCAAAGCCGCAGCCCCTGACGAACCTCTTCCTGACGATGGCCGACGCGATGGGCACCACCGGCATCGAGAAGCACGGCGACTCGACGGGCCGGTTCGCCGCTTAAGACGGTGCCTGGCACGGAAAACCCGGGAGAAGCTGCTCAGTCGGCTTCTTCGGGGTAGGTGCGCATCGCATAACGCAGTGTCCCTTCGTCGCGGCCGAGCGCACGCGCTACCTCGGCGAGACTCGTGATTCTTCTCTGCCGCGCCTGGGCGGCGATCCAGGCGCGCACCTTTGCGAGATATGGATCGCGCGCGGGCGACTGAAGCTGTTCGAGCGAAATTTCGAAGCGACCGCATGCTTCGGCGATCAACTCATCGAGGTTTGCTTTCGAGCGCGCTCGCGGCGCTGACGCCGTTTTCTTGGGTGATGACTGCGGTGCTTCCCCAAACACAGCCTCCTCCGGTGGTTGCCAGTCGAGGGCATCCTCACTCCCCACGAAGTCGAGATAGGCCGCAATCGCTCTCTCTCGTGTCTGGCCGAACATGTCCAGAGCGAAAGTGGATGTCACCCAGCCGTCCTCCCGGCGCCCAAGGTAGTTGTGATGGCTGGACCACGGGTATGCCGCCGGATCGTCGACGAGGTTCGCGCCCACCGGATTCAGATGGATGTAGCGCACCAGCTCGAGGAAATACGAATCAACCGAGACCAGCCGCGCGAAATAGCGGCGTTCGAACAGATGGCCGGTCACCTGCATCCGGTAATTGATCGCCCGTGCGTATTCTCCGGCAATGTGGCGCATGGGATCCGCCAGCGGCGCCTCGCCGACCTGCATGAGCAGGTGGATGTGATTGGTCATCCAGCAGTACGCATGGACGCGCGCGTCATATCGATCGATTGCACGCGCGACGATCGAATTCAGCACCGCGCGATCGCCCGGACAAAAGAAGATGTCACGCTGATGGTTGCCCCTCAGCGTGACATGGTAGAACCCATTGGGTTGGTGAATCCGCGGGCGGCGGGGCATCCTTGCCTCGCTTTGTTACAGTGATTGCGCGCTATCTTGCGCGCCGCCCGAAGTGTCCTCGATCTTCGAATCTGTCGGCTTTACCGACTTATCCCGGCTTTTCCGTGCCAGGCACCGTCTTATTTCTTCCGGCGGCGCGCAATGCCGGCGCCCACGAGCGCGAGGCCCATCAGAGCCAGCGTGCCCGGTTCCGGAACGCTCTGCGTCACCGTTCCGGACGTCGACACGTGGCTGACCATCGCGATCTCCACGTTGCCGCGATTGCGGCCGAACAGGTCGAGGTCGATCACGCCCCAGTTGAAGCCGGTGGTGTTCTGGAACAGGAAATGGCTGAACGTGCTGGTGCCCTGCCCGTCGAGGGTGACGTGGTTGCCAACCTTGATGAGGAAGTACGCCGGCGCCAGCGAACGGAAATCGAATGCCCACAGCGAGCTGTCTTCGATCACCGGATTCCAGACGCCGCTCTCACCACCGCTCGCCGCATCCGACAGATGCGTATACGTGATGCTCGAGGGCGCAACGCCCAGGTAGCCCGCGATGAACGAACGCTCGGCCGCGTCGCTGCTGTTGGAAAGCCTGGCCCAGTGCACCAGCGAGTCGGCGCCGCCGGTCGTGGCAATGGGAACGGGTACCGCGAATGCCGGCGCGCCGACAGCAAGCAGCGCAACGGTCGCAAGGGAGGCAAGAGATTTCATTGGGATCCTGATTCTGTAGTTCTGTTTCGACTTATCGACCCGGATGCCACGGTCCCTGCAGCTCCGGCTTTGAGTCTTGCTACATGACAAAGCAAGACATGGGCCGACGCCGCCCGTCGACGCTCGAATCCCCAATAAGCTATTGATTCAAAGGGAGAAAAATCAGCCCTCCGGCGCGTGTCGAAACGAGCCCGAAACAGCAGTCGAGTCAGTCCGTAAAGTTTCCCGACTCAGGGTTTGCCGCAAACGGCGGTACGGCGACTCAGCCCGAATACACCTTCCCGTTGTTCCCGATCAGCGCCAGGAATTCCCGCCGCAGCGACCCGTCGTCGAGGAACACACCGCGCATCACGCTGTTCGTCATCTTCGACGCGTTGTCCTTCACGCCGCGCCAATGCATGCAGAAGTGATCGGCCTCCATGACGACGGCCAGCCCGTTCGGCTTCACCATCTCCACCAGCAGATCGGAGAGCTGGATGATCGCCTCCTCCTGGATCTGCGGCCGCGACATGATCCAGTCGGCGATACGCGAATACTTCGAGAGTCCGATGAGATTCGAATTCGCGTTGGGCATCACGCCGATCCAGAGCTTCCCCATGATCGGACACAGATGATGGCTGCACGCGCTGCGTACCGTGATCGGCCCCATGATCATGAGCTCGTTCAGGTGCTCGGCATTCGGAAACTCCGTGACCGGCGGCCTCGCCGCATAACGGCCATGGAACACCTCGGTCACGTACATCTTCGCGACGCGGCGCGCGCTCTCGCGCGTGTTGTGGTCGTTGTCGACGTCGATGACGAGGCTCTCGAGCAGGCTTCGAACCTTGCCTTCGACTTCCCTCTGCAGCGCCTCGAGTTCCCCCGGCTCGATGAACGCGGAGATGTTGTCGTTGGCGTGGAAGCGCTGGTCCTGGGCGCGGATCCGCTCGCGGATGCGCGTGGAAACAGGCGAATCGGAACCGGGTTTTGAAGCTGCCATGCCGGCAGCCTATGCCCGCCCGGTGGCGGGTGGCAATTCAGTCGCTCAGCGGCGCATCGCAGCAGACCACAGAGGCATGTCCTCTTCGCTGATTCCGGCGACCGGCACTTTCGGGGATCGCTCGGCCAGCTCGAATTCGACGTACACCTCGAGAGCGGTGACCTGCTCGCTCAACTTCGTACCGAGGACCAGGCGCTCACGCACCGTTTTCGCGTTGCTGCCGTGGGAAAGGAGCTCGATCGCCGCGGCGATCATGCTGATCTCCGGAAATCCGAAGGAATCCGCGGAGCTCGTGATCTTGTGCGCCATGCGCTCGATCTGCGCGACGGCCGGAGGCTCGAGCGCGATGAGATCGTCGGGCAGGCACGCCCGCATCTGTGTGATTTCCATCTGCGTGCGCTCGAGAAAACGCACGGCCAGCGCCTGCTGGCTGAATTGTGACGTCGTCGTGTCGCCTGTACCGGTCACGTTGAGTACCTCGGTTGACTGAAGTGACCCGCGGCCTGCTCCCTCTCCTCGCGCAAAAGTCTTGCACACGGCGCGGCGTGGTATGCGACTGGTTAGATCGTCGGGCCGCTTTTCTTTCGCGTTATTGCCGACTGCGTCTCACTATTCCGGGGGATGTCGCGCCGTTGGCCTGGCAGGACAGCGCCTAGCTACTGAAAGCGTTTTCACGAGACAATTCCCGCGTCCGACCGGTCAATTCGCCTGTCCACCGGTGGCAGAAACCGGCACCGACAACATCACCACGCCGTCGATTTCCGCGACGATGTGTCCACCGGTGGCAACGACGGTCTGCACCACCGCGGATTCGCGCGTGCCGGGGCAGCCGACGAGGATGCGCGTGTGATCCAGATAGTTAGACGTGGCGGGCGATTCGCCGAGGCGCCTGCAGGGACTGCCCTTGGCGGGAAATCCATCGCCGAAGGGCCGCAGCTTCTCCGGAATGTCGGCCTTCGGCGCGGTCGCACCGGGCGAATTGCCCTCGCATCCGGCGACCAGTCCACCCAAGAGAATCAACACGGGCAGCGGTGTTTTCATGGCCTGAATATAAGTCTCCGGACGGCGGCCCGGTATCGGCGCACGACCGCCTCGCGCAGGTGATGCGCGCCGCGCGTCACGACCTTGTGGCCCGCGCACCAGACCCCGTCGATTGCTGCATTGCCGCCGCCGAAGATGAAGCTGTCGAGCAGCGCGTCGCCCTCGCGCTCGGCCAGCGCCGGCGAATCCTCGTCCAGCGTGAAGAAATCCGCCGCGGTGCCGGGTGCGAGTCCCGCGTCCGGCTGCCCGAGCGCTCGCGCACCGCCGTGCAACGCGCCCGCGAACAACGCGCGCCCCGTCGACTGCGATGCCGCGCCCGCGATCACATTGCGTGCGCGATCGCGCAGACGCTGCGCGTATTCGAGCTGGCGCAACTCGTCGCGCGCGCTGATCGACACGTTCGAATCCGTCCCGATGCCGAACGCACCGCCCGCGGCAATCAGCGGCGCGGCGGGCGCGATGCCATCGCCGAGATTCGCTTCCGTGACGGGACAGAATCCCGCGACCGCGCCGCTGGCGCCGAGCCGCGAGATCTCGCCGGGCGTCAGGTGCGTCGCATGCACCAGGCACCATCTTTCGTTCACGCCCGCGTTGTCGAGCAGCCATTCGACGGGACGTTTGCCGCTCCACGTCACGCAATCCTCGACTTCCTTCACCTGCTCCGCCGCGTGGATGTGGATGGGTCCGTTCGCGGCGAGCCTGACTACTTCGCCAAGTTCCTCCGGCGTCACCGCGCGCAACGAATGCGGCGCGACCCCCAGTGCCGCGCCCGGCAACGCCGCGACGATTGGGCGACACGCCTCGATCAGCTTCGCGAACCCATCGACGTCGTGTATGAAACGCCGCTGCCCTTCCTTCGGCGGCTTGCCGCCGAATCCCGCGTGCGCGTAGAACACCGGCAGCAGCGTGAGCCCGATGCCGGTTTCCCCGCAGGCCGACGCCACGCGCCGCGCCATCTCCGCCGGATCCGCATACGGCTTGCCGGACGGATCGTGATGGACGTAGTGGAATTCCCCGACGCGCGTGAATCCGCCTTCGAGCATCTCGACGAACGCCATCGCGCTCACGGCTTCGAGATCCTCCGGCGTCATGCGCGCGCAGAATCGGTACATGAGCTCGCGCCAGCTCCAGAAGTCGTCGGCCGTCGGCCCGCGATACTCGGTGAGTCCGGCCATGCCGCGTTGGAACCCGTGGCTGTGCACGTTGGGCATGCCGGGCAGCGCGACTTTCGCGCGTTCGTCGCGCGCCGCGGCGTCGACGTCCCGCTGGATGCGCACGATGCGCCCGTCCGCGATCTCGAGGCGCACATTGCGCGCCCAACCATCCGGGAGTAATGCCGAGTCGAAGTGCAGGTTCTCCACTGCCGCGCAGTATATGCGGCCGGCGTCCTCTGGCGCGGCGCCGCACACATCTATTAAGGTGCCCCGCATGCGCTGTGACCGCATCTGGCGTAATGCCCGGCTCGCGACTCTCGTTCCTGGCGACGGACCGCTGGGTCTCGTCGACGACGGGCTCATCGCGTGCCGCGAGGGTCGCATCTGCTTTGCTGGCCCGGCGAGTGAAGCGCCCGCCGACCTCGAAGCGCTGCAAACCACCGATTGCGGCGGCCGGCTGATCACGCCCGGCCTCATCGACTGCCACACGCATCTCGTATACGCCGGCAATCGAGCGGCGGAGTTCGAACAACGCCTGCTCGGCGTGTCCTACGAAACCATCGCCAGGCAAGGCGGCGGCATCCTTTCGACGGTGAGAGCCACGCGCGCGGCCAGTGAATCCGAGCTGCTGGCGCAGTCGCGTCCGCGACTCGAAGCGCTGGTGGCCGAAGGCGTGACGACGGTCGAGATCAAGTCCGGTTACGGACTCACCACCGAACACGAGGGCAAACAACTTCGCGTGGCCCGTTATCTCGCGCGCGAATGCAGCGTGAGCGTGGTGAAAACCTTCCTCGGCGCGCACGCGCTGCCCCCCGAATACGCCGGCCGCGCGAGCGACTACATCCGGCGGGTGTGCAACGACATGCTGCCCATCCTCGCGCGCGAGGCGCTCGTGGACGCGGTCGACGTGTTCTGCGAGAACATCGGCTTCACGCGCGAGCATACCCGGCGCGTGTTCGAGACCGCCAAGTCGCTGCGCCTGCCGGTCAAACTACATGCCGAGCAGCTCTCCAACATGCAGGGCGCGGAGCTCGCGGCACAGTTCAACGCGCTCTCGGCCGATCACCTCGAACACGCCGATGAAGCCGCCGTGCAGGCCATGGCGGCCGCCGGCACCGTCGCCGTGTTGCTGCCCGGCGCGTTCTACTACCTGCGCGAATCCCGGCTGCCGCCGGTCGATCTGCTGCGTGCGCATGGCGTTCCAATCGCGATCGCGACGGATTGCAATCCGGGCACGTCGCCGCTCACGTCCATCCTCCTCGCGATGAACCTGGCGGCGACGCTGTTTCGACTCACCGTGGACGAATGCATCGCGGGTGTCACGCGCGTGGCGGCGCGCGCGCTCGGCCTCGACGATCGCGGCACCCTCCAGGCCGGCAAACGCTGCGATCTCGCGATCTGGAACGTCGAACTTCCCGCCGAGCTAGTCTGCCGCATGGGTTTCAATCCATTACACGCGCGCGTCGTGGAGGGCCAATGAACGAGTGGCTCGCGGTCCATCACGGCGACGCGCCCCTGGTGGTGAGTTTCCCTCACACGGGCACGGACATTCCGCCGGAGATCGAGACGCGCCTCGTATCACCGTGGCTCGCGCGCAAGGACGCCGATCACTGGGTGGACGTGTTGCACGACTTCGCGCACGAGATGGGCGCGACCACGATCCGCACATCCATCTCGCGCACCGTGGTCGACGTGAATCGCGATCCGTCCGGCGCGTCGTTGTATCCCGGCCAGGCCACCACCGGCCTCTGCCCCATCGAGACCTTCGCCGGCGAGCCGCTGTACAAAGCGGGCGAATCTCCGGATGCAACGGAGATCGAACGGCGCAGGAGCGAGTTCTTCGAGCCATACCACTCGCACATCGCGGCGGAGCTCGAGCGGCTGCGCGCGCGCCATGGCCGCGTGGTGCTCTACGACGCACATTCCATTCTTTCGCGCTCGCCGCGGCTGTTCGAAGGCGAACTGCCGCAATTCAATATCGGCACGAACAACGGCGCGACCTGCGATGCGTCGCTGACGAACGCCATCGAGCGCATCTGCGACGCCTCGGGCATGAGCCGCGTAACGAACGGCCGCTTCCGCGGCGGCTGGATCACGCGACACTACGGCAAGCCGCAAAACGGCATACACGCGATACAAATGGAGCTTGCGATGCGCGGTTACCTTCAGGAGCCCGAAGGTCCCGCGACGGTCGACAACTGGCCCGCGCCGCTCGACGACACGCGCGCCGCCCGCCTGCGCGTCGCGCTGCGCGACATCCTCGACGCGTGCCTGAACTTCGCGAGGTGATCATGAACCGGACCGGCCAACAACGCGTCATCCACGCGCCCACGGGCACGAAGCTCACCGCGAAGAGCTGGCTGACCGAAGCCCCGCTGCGCATGCTCATGAACAATCTCGATCCGGTCGTCGCCGAGCGTCCGGGCGATCTCGTCGTCTATGGCGGCATCGGCCGCGCGGCGCGCGACTGGCCCAGCTACGACGCCATCGTCGCGACGCTCACACGGCTCGAAGCCGACCAGACCTTGCTCATCCAGTCGGGCAAACCGGTCGGTGTGTTCCAGACACACGAGGACGCTCCACGTGTCCTGCTCGCCAACTCGAATCTCGTGCCGCGCTGGAGCACCTGGGAACATTTCAACGAGCTCGACCGCAAGGGCCTCATGATGTTCGGCCAGATGACCGCGGGTTCGTGGATCTACATCGGCTCGCAAGGCATCGTGCAGGGAACGTATGAAACCTTCGTCGAGATGGGACGCCAGCACTACGGCGGTTCGCTCGCCGGACGCTGGCTGCTGACCGCGGGCCTGGGCGGCATGGGTGGCGCGCAGCCACTCGCGTCCGTGATGGCCGGCGCGTCGTGCCTGGCCATCGAGTGCCAGCCCTCCCGCATCGAGATGCGGCTCAAGACCGGCTACCTGGATCACGGCACCGGGAAGATAGACGAGGCGCTAGAAATCATCACGGAGTCCTGCGCCGTGCGCAAACCGACGTCCGTCGGGCTGCTCGGCAATGCGGCGGAGATCCTGCCCGAGTTGCTCAAACGCGGCGTGCGCCCCGACCTGCTCACCGATCAGACTTCCGCGCACGATCCCGTCAACGGCTATCTACCTATCGGCTGGTCGGTCGACAGGTGGATCGCGACGCGCACCAGCGATCCGCAGGCCGTGAGCAAGGCGGCGAAAGCCTCGATGGCCGTGCACGTGCGCGCGATGCTCGATTTCCAGAAGGCCGGCGTACCCACCGTCGACTACGGCAACAACATCCGCCAGATGGCGCTCGAGGAAGGCGTGAAGAACGCGTTCGACTTCCCCGGGTTCGTGCCGGCGTACATCCGGCCCTTGTTCTGCCGCGGCATCGGGCCATTCCGCTGGGTGGCGCTGTCGGGTGATCCCGAGGACATCTACAAGACCGACGCGAAGGTGAAGGAGCTGCTTCCCGACGACAAGGCTTTGCATCACTGGCTCGATATGTCGCGCACGAAGATCAAGTTCCAGGGATTGCCGGCGCGCATCTGCTGGGTGGGGCTTGGGGATCGGCACCGGCTTGGACTCGCGTTCAACGAGATGGTGGCGCGCGGCGAGTTGAAGGCGCCTGTGGTCATCGGACGCGATCACCTCGATTCGGGTTCGGTCGCCTCGCCGAATCGGGAGACCGAGGCCATGAAAGACGGCTCGGATGCTGTGTCCGACTGGCCGCTGCTGAATGCCTTGCTCAACACCGCATCCGGCGCGACGTGGGTGTCGCTGCATCACGGCGGCGGTGTGGGAATGGGATTCTCGCAGCACGCGGGCGTGGTGATCGTATGCGACGGCACCGAGGCCGCGGCCCGGCGAATCGCGCGGGTGCTGTGGAACGATCCGGCGACGGGTGTGATGCGGCATGCGGATGCGGGTTATGAAATCGCGATCGAGACGGCGCGGAATTTCAGGCTGGATCTGCCGGGGATTCTAACTGCTGACTGAACGGATAAACGGGCATGGAAAACACGGGAACGTTTGCAATCGCGGCAGCCACGTTGTCACTCGCTTTCTCTTGCTCGGCGCTGGCGGGCGATCCACCCTATGGTGAGCTCTTGTCGCTGGTTGTGCGTGTCGAGAAGATCGGCGACGGTCCTGCCTGGCGCCGCTCCATGCGCGAACTCGCCGCGATTCCGGGTAGTTAGCATGTGCATTTTATCGGCTAACAACTTCACACGGCGGCGTCGACGGCGTATACTGTACGCATTCACAGCAGCGGTTACATGGAGTTGCCAATGCGTACGATCGACGAGCTCGTCACCGAGATCTGCACCCTCACCGGCCACATCAACGCGGCGAATCATCGCTGGCTGATGCTCATCGCCGAGTTCGATCGGCGGCAAGGATGGTCCGACGGCGCGACGCAATCCTGCGCTCACTGGCTCAACTGGAAATGCGGCATCGCGATCGGCGCGGCGCGCGAGAAGGTGCGCGTCGCCCGCGCGCTCGAACACCTCCCGAAAGTTTCTGCCGCAATGGAGTGCGGCAAGCTGAGTTATTCAAAGGTGCGCGAAATCACCCGCGTCGCGACGCCCGAGACCGAAGACACCCTGCTCATGATCGCCGAGCACGGCACCGCGCAGCACGTCGAGAAACTCGTGCGCGCGTTTCGCCGCTGCAAGGACGCGGAGGAGCTGTCGCGTGAGGCCGTTCAGCAAGAAAATCGAAGCGTGCGCTACAGCTATGACGAAGACGGTTCGGTACTCCTGACTTGCCGTTTGCCCGCGGAAATCGGCGAGTTGGTGCTCAAAGCGCTCGATCTGGTCGTGCGCGAGATGCCCTTCATGGAAGACGTTCCAGCTGGAACGTTGCCGCAAGTCATCCCCACCAGCAGGCGCCGCGCCGATGCGCTGGCCATCGTGGCAGAGAGCTTCGTGGCGCGCGGCGCGATGGAAGCCAACGGTTGAGATCGTCATCAGATCGTCGTGCACGTCGCGGCCGAGACCTTGAGAGATCGGACTGCTGGTTGCTGTGAATTCGAGCATGGCCCATCGATGGCCGCCGAAACCGCGCGCCGGCTCGCCTGTGACGCTAGCGTCGTCACGTTGACCGAAAACGACGACGGCGAGCCGCTCGACGTCGGCCGCAAGTCCCGCACGATTTCGGCTCCGCTACGCCGCCTGCTGAAAGCGCGCGACAATGGCTGCCGCTTTCCGGGCTGCGCGAACAGCCGCTACATCGACGCCCATCACGTCGTTCACTGGGCGAATGGTGGCGAAACGAAGCCATCAAATCTGGTGTCGCTCTGCCGCTTTCATCACCACGCCGTGCACGAAGGCGGCTTTCGCATCGAGATGCTCGATGACGGAGCATTGAGGTTCTTGAAGCCGGACGGCGAGCCGGTAGACAGCATCGCGCCGGGTTACACGCAGCAGCCCGGCGATTGGCGTCGCCTGATCACCGACACTCGCGCGCCGCTCGCAAAGTGGACCGGCGAGAAGATGGACTACGGTCTCGCCGTCGAGGTGCTGCTGCAGCAGTCGAAACGCACGAAAGACGTTCCAGCTGGAACGTCACCGATCGCGGGACTCTCGTAAGCTGACGTCAAGGCGGCGGCACCGCACGGATCTCGAAGTCCTCGGTCACAACGAAGTCATACTCGTCGCCGACATCCGCCGACGCCCGGCCGAAATCCGTCCGGACGTTCTGCCCCGGAGTCTCGAATGAAATTCTCACTTTCCCTTCGGCGTCCGGCCGCCCGCGCGCATATTGCTTCTCGCCCGGCGCCATCGTGCCGCTCCAGATTTCCCTTCCCGCCAGGGCGATCCGCACGTCCGCGAGCCTCGCATCGGACTCGTTCCGCAGCGACACGACGGTCGCCTCCCGCCTGTCGCCTCCGAAGGCAGCCAATAGCGCGATCGCAGCAAACACGACGAACCAGGTGATTTTCGCGATCATGTCGGACTCACAGCCTGCAACTACAGCTGCAACTGCAACCGCGTCTGAAAAAAGTGCGTTGCACCCGTGATTCCAAACCGGTCCAGCTCGCCATATCCATACACGAACTCGAGCCGAACGTTGTCGGACATGTGCCAGTTCGCCATGGGCGTGATGCGCCAGAACCTGCCGCCCTCGATGTCCTTCGAGTCCATGTCCGAGTACGAGAACCGCAGCACGAACTCCCACGCGCCCGGCCCGCCTTCGAACACCGTGCGCGCTGGCGAAATGCGCTCGAAGAACGCCCCGGTCGCGTTGTACGGCCGTGTCTCGCCGGTCGCGATCCACGCTACGAAAACTTCGCCGCCGTGAAAGAACGGATCGTCGTGTTCTCTCGATGACACCTGGTTGAAGAAGTACTCCATGCCGAACATCAGGGGACCTGGCCGGTAGTAAGTCTCGATGCCGACGATGTCCGATCCCTGCGCCGCGAACCGTCCCGTGTCGATCGCATAACTTTGCGCGGGGAACGACTCGGGTTTCGACCGCAACTGCAGCTCGCCGTCATCCGCATCCGCATGCCGCCACGCGACGCCGAGATGCAGCACGCGCTCCGGATCCGACACGGCGAACGGCATCCAGATCGCGCGGCCGACGATCTGCTCGTCACTGCGGTTGAACGACTCCTTCTCGGAGAAATAGTCACCGAACCAGCCGACGCTGTACGCCAGGCGTCCGTCCGGCGAATTGCCCATCCACTTGATGCCGTCCGCAAGGATCGGCAAGAACGCATCGTTGACGGTCGAGCGCTCCATGGTCCAACCCTGGTAACCGACCATGAGCTTGTTGGTCGAGATCCCCTCCTTCGTGCGCCCGACGAACACGCGCCCATGTAGTTTGGGGATCTCGTACTGCAACCCGGTCTGACGAAACTTCCAGTCTTCCGTCGCGGCGTCGTACATGTAGCCGAGCGTGTAGCTCAAGCCGGGCACCTTTGGAAAATTTCCCTTCAGCAGGAATCGAAAGTCGCGCAGCTTGCCGGTCGCCGCAAGATCCATCTGCTCCCTGCTGTTCTCGTCCTGGCTGTACCAGACGTAGTCGTAGAGAAATCCGCCGCCGACTCGCAGCGTCGCGAATGGGCCCTCGTACTCGTTGAACTTCACGAGTTGCCGGCGCGGTACGTCGCCATCCGCGCCGGCGGCTTCGGTTCTGTCGGTCGTCGATTCGTCCGCGGCAACACCGGCGGAAGCCACCAATCCGCAGAGCGCGAGGGCGGCCGCGCGCGAGCGCCCGATTGAGCGCGAGCGCATGACGCCTTCAGTACGTCCGGTACAGGGTCTGCATGTTGGTCGCGTTGCGCGGCTTCATCAGCGCCAGCGCGAGCAGGATGCGCGCCTTCTGCGGATTGAGCTCGTCCGACGCGACGAACCCGAGCTTGTCGTCGTCGAGTTCGACGTTGCGGCCCACGAGCCCGGTCGGCACGCGGCTGCTGCGCACGACGACGACACCTTTCTTCACGGCATTCGCGGCGGCGTCGACCATCGCCTTGTTCATGTTGCCGTTGCCGACACCGGCGATGACGATGCCCTTGGCCCCGGCCGCGACCGCGGCATCGATCAGATCGGCGGACGCATCCACGCCCGCATAGATGATGTCCACCCGCGGCAGCTTCGTGACGTTCGACACGTCGAACTCGCTCTGCAACGTGTGTTTCCACTCGGGCTTCTGGTAGTAGTCGTTCTTGCCGTAGCTCGCTACACCGATCACGCCGCGGATGGGCGAAAGGAACGTATCGACCGACGTGGTGCTGGTCTTGGTCAGCGAATGCGCGGCGTGGATCTTGTCGTCCATGACGACCAGCACGCCGCGCCCGCGGGCCTGCGGATCCGCGGCGACGCCGACGGCGTTGTAGAGGTTGAGCGGCCCGTCCGCACTGACGGCGGTAGATGGGCGCATCGAACCCACCAGCACAACGGGCTTGTCGGTCTTCGCGGTGAGATTCAGGAAGAACGCCGACTCCTCCATCGTGTCCGTGCCGTGCGTGATCACGATGCCCGCCACTTTCGGATCCTTGGCGAGCGCGTTGATGCGCTTGGCGACCTTGAGCAGGATGTCGAACGACATGTCCTGCGAGCCGACGTTGGAGATCTGTTCGCCCTTCACGGTCGCCAGCTTCTCGATGCCGGGAACTGCCTTGAGCATCGCATCGATCGTGACCGCGCCGGAGGTGTACCCCGACTGCGTTCCGGTCGCCGCGGCGCCGGCGATCGTTCCACCGGTCGCGAGGATCACGACGGTGGGCTTGGCCGCGGACGACGGCGCCGGCTGCTGCGCGGAGGCGATCGGCAACGCGGCCCACGCGATGAGCATCAAGAACGCGAGCCCGGGATTCATTCCTTTGGTCATCATGACACCCACTCCTATTTCGGATACTTGCTCTTGTCGAGGTTGGCGAGCTTGACCGGATCGAGCAGGTCCTTGATCTGCGCTTCGGTCAGGATCTTCTTCTCGCGAATGATCTGCAGCAGGCCCTTGTCGGTGCGATACGCCTCGTTCGCGAGCTCGGTGGCCTTGTCGTAACCGATCACAGGATTGAGCGCCGTCACGATGCCGACGGTGGTCTCCAGGTAGTTAGCCAGAACCTTTTCATTCACTGTGATGCCGTCGACGCATTTCGTGCGCAGCGTCGCCGCGCCCTTCTGCAGCAGGTCCTGCGATTCCATCATCGCAAGGCCCGACAGCGGTTCGTATGCATTGAGCTGCAGCTGTCCGCTGTGCGAGGCGACGCCCACCGCGGCATCGTTTCCCATGACGCGGAACGCGATGACGTTGATGACTTCGGGGACCACCGGATTGACCTTGCCAGGCATGATCGAGGAACCCGGCTGAATCGGGGGCAGGTTGATCTCCGCAAGCCCGGCGCGGGGTCCCGATCCCAGCAGGATCAGGTCTCCCGCGATCTTGGATAGTTTGATCGCCAGGCTCTTCAACGCCGCCGAGTACGCCACGAACGACTGCTGATCCCAGGTGGCCGCCAGCAGATCGGGCGCAACCACGATGGGCTTGCCGGTGATCTTCGCGAGCTCCGCGGCCACCGCCTCGGTGTAGCCTTTCGGCACGTTGATGCCCGTGCCGATCGCCGTCGCGCCCATGTTCTGCGAATACAGACCCTTCTCGGCTTCCTTGAGGTAATGGATCTCGCCTTCCAGGGCCGCGGCGAATGCGTGGAATTCCTGGCCCACCGTCATGGGCACCGCATCCTGCATCTCGGTGCGGCCCATCTTCGGGATCTCGAGGTACTGATTGCCTTTCGCGCGGAAGGCGGCCACCAGCCGCTGCATTTCCGCGACCAGCTTGTCGTTGCGCAGGATCAACGCCACCTTGATCGCCGTCGGATACGAGTCGTTGGTCGACTGCGACATGTTCAGGTCGTCGTGCGGCTCGAGGTACTGGTACTCGCCCTTCTTGCGGCCAGTGAGCTCGAGGCCGACGTTGGCCATCACCTCGTTCGCATTCATGTTCGCGGACGTGCCGGCGCCGCCCTGGTACCAGTCCACCAGGAATTGATCGCGGTACTTGCCCTCGCGGATCGCGGTGTACGCCTTCTCGATCGCGGCGAGACGATCCGGCTTCATCGCGCCCACCTTCGTGTTCGCGCGCGCCGCCGCGAGCTTCACGATGACGAAGCCGTCGACGAACTCCGGGTAGGTATTCATGTTGGTGCCCGAGAACTGGAAGTTCTCGAGCGCGCGCGCAGTCTGCACGCCGTAGTAGGCCGTCGCGGGCACTTGCTTTTCGCCGAGCAGGTCGTGCTCGGTGCGCGTCGCGGATCCCTTGTCGGCCGCGTGTGCCGCCATGACGGACACCAGCAATAGTGTGGAGATCAACCTGGCGTGCGGCATGACGGCTCTCCGGCAACGATTCGCCGCGAATTGGGCGCGCGCGCATCGCCGCCGACAACTGCCCAAAGAGGCAGGGTTCGCCGCCCGTCCTCAGGATTGTCCTACGGGCGCGGAACGACGCACGCTCCGTCGCATCACAACCGAACACACCCGCATACCAAGGAGAGGACCATGGCCTACATCGAAGGATTCGTTGCGGCGGTGCCGCGCGCGAACAAAGCCGAGTACCTCAAGCAGGCGCAGCACTCCGTGCCGATGTTCAAGGGCATGGGCGCGACGCGCATGGTCGAAAGCTGGGCGGACGACGTGCCCGACGGCAAGGTGACGGACTTCAAGGGCGCCGTGAAGGCGAAGCCCGACGAGGACGTGATCTTTTCGTGGATCGAATATCCGGACAAGGCGACGCGTGATCGCGCGAACGACAAGATGATGAACGACCCCGCGATGAAGGATTACATGGACCACATGCCCTTCGACGGCAAACGCATGATCTGGGGCGGCTTCGCGCCGCTCAGTGACGAGGGCCGCACGACCCAGGCGGGTTATATCGATGGTTGCCTGATCCCGGTGCCCTCGGGCAACAAGGATGCGTACCTCAAGATGGCGGCGACGCATGCGCAGGTGCTCAAGGAGTACGGCGCGACGCGTGTGGTCGACGCGTGGGGCGACGACGTGCCTGACGGCAAGGTGACCGACTACAAGGGCGCGGTGAAGGCGCGCGGTGACGAAACCGTCGTCTACTCGTGGATCGAGTGGCCTTCGAAGGAAGTGCGCGACCGCGGCTGGGAAAAGGCCATGGCGGATCCGCGTATGAAGAATCTCGACATGCCGTTCGACGGCCAGCGGCTCGTGTATGGCGGCTTCGCGCCCATCATGATCGACTGACGGAGACGATCAGGCCGCGTTGCGCGAGCGAGTCGAGCTGCGCGTCGCTGCCGCGAAACGCACTCGTCTGCTGCAGCTCCCACAGGATCGGACCGAGCTCGCGGTCGACGGGGACGACTTGCGGCACGGGATCCGGCTGCACGCTGATCAGCACGAAGGACTCCTGCCGCGGCAACGTGTCGGTCGCATCGCCGTGCGCGATCGTGGCGAACAGCGCGCGCGTGTCGTACGAAAAGCGCGCCACACGAACCAGCGGATGGAGCGCGGGTGCAACGTCGCGCGTGCAGGGCGGAAGTCCCGCCGTCTCGGCCAGCAACCGGCGTCGCGGCAGGGTCCGCAGGTCGTTCGAGGCCAGCTCGAAATCCAGCAATTCGGGCAGGCATTCGATGGGCAGCGCGCCGCTCGCGACCCGCCGCTCGAGGAAACGCGCGAAGCGCTCGATTTCCAGGCGCAGGCTGGTGTCCGCGCACTCCTCGCTCTTGAAGTACTCGTCCAGCTCCGATTCGAGCCGGTTCGCGAGCGCGAGGCATGTCAGGTGCAGCGCGGTATAGATAGGCGTCACGCGATGCGACCGGTACAGCGCGCAGTTCGTCGACATGCCCTTCTGCCGCACCGCGTCAACGATCCGCCGGCGTTCGAGCGCCGTGAGGTCATACCGCGCCAGCGCGCTCACGGGGTCCCAACGTGCATCGAGGCATCGCTCGGGCGAGGCGATCAGGTCCCTCATCGCGAGCTGGAATTCCGCGAGGCTCATCCGGGCCCCGCGCTCTTGTGACGGGCCACGATCTCTCGCGCCCGGGCCAGTTCGCGCAGGACACCTTCCTCGCCCAGCAACGGGTAATACGACTCGTGGAACTCGAACGTGACCGCGCGCAGGTTAGGTGTGCGCGGCAGGGTGTGGTCGAGCAACTCCCAGACAATGGGGTGACAGGCGCCGGCGTGCGAGTCGGTGTACATGCCGGCGAATTCCGATCCGCCCGCAATGTGCAGTTCGGTCACGGCATCGAGCCTGAGCTGTCCCAGGTATTCGAAGGGGTTGAACCGGAAGTTGCGGGAGTTCGCGTACAGGTTGTGAAGATCCAGCAACAGGGCGCAGGCGTCGCGCGCCACCAGTTCGTTGAGGAACTGGGTTTCCTCGAGCTCCTGCTCGACCAGGCGCACGTAGTACACCGGGTTCTCGAGCAGGAAAGGAAGGTGGATGCGTTCGCGGATGCCACGCACCCGATTCGCGACCAGGTCGAGCACTTCGTGATCCAGCGGCAGGGGCGCGGGACATTCTGCCGGCGCCCCCGAGAGATGGCTGCTGTGCCAGCGGAACGGGTAGCGACCGAGCCAACCAGACAGGTGCTCGAAGTACTGTTCGTCAGGCGTGCCCGCCAATCCGACCGCGTATCCGACCCCGTGCGCCACGAGCGGGCAGCGCGGCGCGAGCCAGTCGAGTTCGTCGACCCAGGGTTCGAGGAGTTCGAAGCGCTGGGGCGCCTCCGGACCATGATCGGTCCAGAACATGTCGGGCGCGACCTCCACGTGGTCGACTGCCGACAGGTGTGTGCGCAGGAATTGCGGCATCGCCGGGTTGTAAAACAACCCGACACTGCAACGTTGCAGGTCCATTGCCGAAGCTAGCGGCAAACTACTTCCGCCATCTGTGGGACGTTCCCGCCAGACGCGCGAATTGTGAATCAGTTCTGCCCGTCAGGGCGTATTGACCTTCTTCAGGCAGACGTACTGGCCGCCCGAGATCCCGCGGAACTTGTTTGCGTCGATCTTCCACTGCTCGCCGGCTTCCTGGCAGCGCTTCTCGCTGACGAACCCAGGCACGGTGCTCATCTCGTACTCGCCGACCTTGAGCAACAACACCAGCACCCACTCCGTACCCATGAACGCTCTCCCTGGACCTGCATTGGTGCGCGGAGCCTAGCAAATTCCACGCGCCCTCCCACGCCGGCTTCCACGGACGCCTCCCACCCTTAGCGCGCTCAAACATCAAACCAGGAGTCCCTACCCATGTTCAGGTCAATCGCAGTACTCATGCTCGCCGCCGCGGCCGCCATGCCGGCGGCGCAGGCGGGCGAACCAGACCGCATTCCGGGAGGCGATCGCGAGGTCGTCATCGAATGGAATGAACTGCTCGAAGGCACCGTGCCGAATTCCGCCGGTGTCACGCTGCCGCGCTACTACGCGATGATGCACATCGCGATGCTGGACGCGGTCAACTCGATCGAAGGCCGCTACGTGCCGTATCACGCGAAGGTCTACCCGTCGGGCGCCGCATCGCCTGAAGCCGCGGCCGCCCAGGCCGCGCGCGACGTGCTGGTGGCGCTGCTGCCCGCGAGCCAGGCGACTTTCGACGCGGCGCTCCAGACGCGCCTCGCGGCGATCGATCCTCAGCATGCCCAGTACGGCGCGCAGGTTGGCCGGGACGTCGCGCAGAAGATCCTCCAGTGGCGCGCGAATGACGGCTGGGCGACGCCGCAGTCGTTCACGCCGCCGGCGCTGCCGGGTGTCTGGCGCCCCACTCCGCCGACGAACGCCGCGGCCGCATTCGTGCAGGCAGGCGACGCGAAGCCTTTCGGCTTGCCGACGCCTTACTACTACCTGCCGCGCCGTCCGCCCGAGCTCGACTCGCAGGAGTACGCGGACGCGGTCAACGACATCATGGCCATCGGCGGCATGAACAGCTCGGTGCGCACCGCCGAGCAGACGCAGCTCGCCCGCGCCTGGGCCTCGGTGAACTACCGCCAGCAGTGGTCGGCCATCTGGAACAACGTGACGCGTGATACGGCGCGCTCGCAGAAGCTCGACCTGTACGAGACCGCCCGTCTGTTCGCGCTGCTGAACGCGACCATCCACGACAGCCTGCAGACCTCGCAGTCCAGCAAGTTCGTCTACCAGCTCTGGCGCCCCGTGACCGCCATCCAGAAGGCGGACGAGGACATGAACCCCGGCACCACGGCCGACCCGTCCTGGATGCCGTTGCTAACTACTCCGCCGTATCCTTCCTACGCGGGCAACATGGCGTGTATCGGATCGGGCGCCGCGACCCTGCTCGCCCAGTTCTTCGGCACCAACGACATCCCGGTGACCGCGCGCTGGACCGGCATCAACGGCAACTCCGACGTCGCCATGTCGTATCCCGGTTTCTGGCAGCTCGGCGAAGCGCAGGCAGTTAGCCGCGAGTACGGCGGCATCCACTTCCGCTTCGACACCACGGCAAGCCAGGAGGCCTGCCCGAAGGTGGCCAAGTACGTCTACGCGAATTTCGCTCGTCCCAAGAACAAGTGATCCGGCGCCGGGAGGGCTTGGCAAGACCAGGCCCTTCCGGTCTATAAAACAAAAGTCGCATGGACTTCATGCACTTCCGGTTTCATGCTCGATTCGAGCTGTGAAATCACCCAATCTCATCGTTTATCGCGGTTGCGCGGGAGACCGGAATGTCCGCGCGCTCGTCGGGGCTCAGCTGGTGGGCAATGCGCTCTCCGGCAAGCTCAACGTGACGCCTACCTACGTGGGCACGCCCCACGACCCGCAGCGCCTGCCGTGGGACCGCGAGCTCGCCATCGCCCGCGGCGACCTGCGCACGCTGGCTTCCGTGTTCGACCAGGTGATGGCGAAGAACCACACCGTCATCACCACCATGGGCCGGTGCGCGGCCGGCCTCGCGACGATCCCGGTGATCGCCAAGCGGCGGCCGGACGCCTGCATCCTCTGGCTCGATGCGCATGGCGACCAGACCGCGTCGGATTCGCGTCCCCAGCCCTACCTCGGCGGCATGGTGCTCACCGGCGCCGCCGGCCTGTGGGACAGCGGGCTCGGCAGTGGCCTGTCGCTGTTCAACGTCGTGCTGGTCGGCGCGCGCGACCTCGAACCGCACGAACAGAAGCTCGTCGACGATGGGCGACTCAACCACGTGAGCGTCGGCCCCGAGATGCCGGCGCGGCTGCGCGCGGCAATCGCACGCCGCCCTGTCTACGTGCACATCGACTGCGATGTATCCGATACGGCTCCGCCCGGTCTGCCGCTCGAGACTCTGAAAGCCATCGCCGAAGTGATCGCGGAGCACGAGGTCATCGGCATCGAGATCGCGGAGTTCGAATCCGAGTGGTCAGAGGACCACCCCGCATCCGCCAGGCCGCTGCTCGATGCCTTGAATCCGCTGTTCGCGGCGCACCAGGCCGAAAGACGCTCCGCCTAGGGGTGCGCAGCTCCGCTGCTCTATCCCCAAAGCCTATCCCAAAAGGGATAGCCGCCACCCACGCTAACGAGACCCGCCGTTTGGCCCGCCCGGTGAATGTCCGCCGGGCGCCCGGAAGCACACCATGTGCAGCACAAGCCGGGAGTAACCCTCGTGAAAGAAACGCTCAATCTCATCGCCTTCTCGCTGGTCATCGCGACACTGTCCGCCTGTGCGCGGAATGAGGCTGCCGAGTCGCCGCCCGCGCCGCCGGCCGTGCAGGCCGCGAAGGTCATCTCGAAGCCCATCACCGAATTCGACGAATTCACGGGCCGCTTCGAGGCCGTAGAGCGGGTCGAAATTCGTCCGCGCGTCTCGGGCTACGTCACGTCGGCGCGTTTCCAGCAGGGCCACGAGGTGAACAAGGGCGAGATCCTCTACGTGATCGATCCGCGACCCTACCAGGCTGCCCTCAAGCAGGCGCAAGCCGAGCTCGCGCGGGCACGTACGCAGCTCAAACTCGCGCAGTCCGAGCGCGAACGCGCCGACCGGCTGATCGAGAAGCGCGCCATCTCGCAGGAGGAATACGACGAGCGCATCTCCGGCAGCGAACAGGCGAGCGCGAATCTCGCGGCGGCCGAGGCCGCGGTCGAATCCGCCGCGCTCGACCTCTCGTTCACGGAAGTGCGCGCGCCGATCGCGGGCCTCGTGGGCCGCGCGGAGATCACCGCGGGCAACCTCGTCACCGCCGGGCAGACGCTGCTCACGACGCTGGTGTCCATCGATCCTATCTACGTCTCGTTCGACGGCGACGAGCAGGTGTATCTCAAGTACGTCGGCATGGATCTGCGTGGCGAGCGCAGGAGCTCGCGCACGGCGCCGAACCCCGTGTGGGTCGGCCTCGCCGATGAAAAGGGTCATCCGCACGAGGGCCACATGGTGTTCCTCGACAACGCACTGAACCCCGAGACCGGCACGATTCACGCGCGCGGACTGTTCAAGAACCCTGACCGACGCTTCACCCCCGGAATGTTCGCGCGCGTGAAGCTCGTCGGCAGCGCCGAGTACGACGCGCTGCTCATCAACGACAGCGCCGTCGGCACCGACCAGAGCGTCAAGTACGTGCTCAAGGTCGGCCAGGAAAACAAGGTCGAGTACACCCCCGTGAAACTCGGCCCGCTGATCGACGGACTGCGCGTGGTGCGCGAAGGCCTGCGTGCCGACGACTTGATCCTCGTCCGTGGCCTGCAGCAGGTGCGCCCCGGCATGCCCGTGACCCCAGAGCTCGTCGCGATGGGCGAACGCCCGCGCACCGGCAACACCCTGGTCGCCCAGCAGTGAAATTCTCGAGCTACTTCATCGACCGTCCGGTCTTCGCGTCCGTGCTCTCCGCGTTCATCCTGATCGCGGGCGCGATCTCGCTCTTCAAACTACCCGTCAGCGAGTACCCGGAGGTCGTGCCGCCCTCGGTCGTGGTGCGCGCCAACTACCCCGGCGCGAACCCCCGCGTCATCTCCGAAACGGTGGCGGCGCCGCTCGAGCAGGAGATCGTCGGCGTCGAGAACATGCTCTACATGTCCTCGCAGTCGACGATGGACGGCACGCTGGCGATCACGGTGACGTTCGCGATCGGCACCGACATCGACAAGGCCCAGGTGCAGGTGCAGAACCGCGTGGCCCAGGCGCTGCC
>JAEZCR010000282.1 GCA_023433465.1 Pseudomonadota bacterium
ATTCAATCCCGACCCGTCGATCGTCCGCGTGGGCGACGACTATTACATCGCGACCTCCACGTTCGAGTGGTACCCGGGCGTGCAGATCCACCACTCGCGCGACCTCAGGCACTGGCGGCTGCTCACGCGGCCGCTGAACCGCCCGAGCCAGCTCGACATGCTGGGCGATCCGGACTCGTGCGGCGTCTGGGCGCCGTGCCTCACGTACAGCGACGGGCTCTTCTGGCTCATCTACACGGACGTGAAGCGATACGGCCGCACCACCGTCGGCGGCGCGTCGGGTGCGTCGCTGCGCGACTTCCACAACTACCTCGTGACCTGTCCGACCATCGACGGCGAGTGGTCCGATGCCGTGTATCTCAACAGCAGCGGTTTCGATCCGTCGCTGTTCCACGATGACGATGGCCGCAAGTACCTGGTGAACCAGCTCTGGGATCACCGCCCGGGCCGCAACCGTTTCAACGGCATCGTGCTGCAGGAGTACTCGCACGAGCAGCGCAAGCTGATCGGCGAGCGCAAGAACATCTTCCCGGGCACGTCCATCGGGTTCACCGAAGCGCCGCATCTCTACAAGCGCAACGGCTGGTACTACCTGATCACGGCCGAGGGCGGCACGGGCTGGGGCCACGCGATGACGATGGCGCGCTCGCGCTCGCTGACCGGGCCGTACGAGCTGCATCCCGACAAGTACATCATCACCGCGCGCGAGCGGCCCGACGCGCCGCTGCAGCGCGCGGGCCATGGCGATTTCGTCGAAACGCAGGCGGGCGATACCTACGCCGTCTACCTATGCGGCCGGCCGCTGCACAACCGCGGCCGCTGCGTGCTCGGGCGCGAGACGGCGATCCAGAAGATGGTCTGGGGCAGCGACGACTGGTTGCGCACCCGCGATGGCAGCGGTGCACCCGAGCTCGAGACACCGCGGCCCACTTTGCCCGAGGCACCGTTCCCGGCATCTCCGGCGCGCGAGGACTTCGATCGCAAGGAGCTGCCGATCCACTTCCAGTGGCTGCGCTCCCCGTACCCGGCGGAGCTGTTCTCGTTGAGCGAACGCCCCGGATTCCTGCGGCTGTTCGGGAGGGAGACGATCGGCAGCCAGTTCCGCCAGTCGCTGGTGGCACGCCGCCAGCAGGCGCATTGCTACACGGCGATCACCGCGATGGAGTTCGATCCCGAGCACTACCAGCAGGCGGCGGGCCTGGTCTGTTACTACAACTCGTCGAAATTCCATTACCTGCACGTGTCGCACGACGAAACGATCGGCCGGCACGTGCGCGTGATGACGTGTACGCCGGACTCACCTCAATCGGACGCGTTCACGACGCCGATCCCGATTCCGAAGGGCCGCATCGAGCTGCGCGTGGACGTGGATTTCGAGCGGATGCGGTTCGCGTACCGCGTGGACGGCGACTGGAAATTCCTGCCGGAATTGTTCGACGCGAGCATCCTGTCCGACGAGGCCACCACGCCCGGCGCGCCGAACTTCACCGGCGCGTTCGTCGGTGTAGCGTGCCAGGACGTGTCGGGCGCCGCGCGCCCCGCGGATTTCGACTGGTTCGAGTACCGCGAGCGGGAGTATCAGCGCGCGGTCGGCTGAGCGACCGGCTTGTTCCTGTCGTTCACCGACTCCTCGATGAGCGTCGCGACGCCGCGCGGATCTTCCTGCTGCGCGACGTGCCCGCCGGGGAAGGTGCGGATGGTCCAGCCACGCGCGACGGCGCGCTGCCAGCCCTTGTCGTTCTTCGCGCGTTCCTCGGCCGACTGGTCCTTGGGAACGAAGGCGACATAAGTCACCGGGAGCTTGAGCGCGGCCGGATTTTTGTACGACACCGGCTGGCTGAAGCACTTGATCGAGTGTTTGACGCTATGCGGCGGCTTCGCGCCTTCCTTGACCCAAGGCACCTGCATGAAGCCGTCCTTGAAGCGGTCCTCTGGCATACCTCTGCCGCCGCCGAACATGTCCCAGAGCGCCATGCCGTCTTCGGGCACCGCGGCGTCCAGGAACACGACGTGCCGGATGCGCTCCGGAATGCGGTCGATCACGCCCGTGATCACCATGCCGCCGTAGCTGTGTCCGGTGAGCACCACATTCTGCAGGTCCTCGAAGAGGATCAGGTTCACGACGTCGTTGATGTGCGTCTCGAGGTCCACGTCGGTGCTGTTGAGATGCATGCGCTCGCCGAGGCCCGTGAGCGTCGCGCGATAGACGGTATGTCCGTCGTCGGTCAGGAATTTGCCGGTGCTCTTCCATTCCCAGCCGCCGGCCGTGGCGCCGTGAACCAGCACAAAAGTGTATTTTTCGCCGGATTGCGCCGCGTGGGCGGTGATCGCGATACCGAAGAGACCGAGCAGGGCGAAAAAGCGTCGAAGCGGATGTTTCATGATGGGGCAGCCGTCGGATGGATTAGGTGGGGCGCCGGTTGCAGCCGGCGCCCCGATGCGCGCTCGATCCATTGGGGGGACCTGGCGAACACTCGGGCGAGATGAAAACAGTTATCGGCCGGCTTTCAAAATCCGGCTTTTGGCATTCACCGATACCCTAACTACCCCCGGGCCGTGTCCGGGGGGGCGATGGCCGGACTTGCGCGCTTCTGATCGGTCACGAAGGCGTCCCGAATTGTGATCAGAAATAGCATATCGCAATCGCCAAAAATTCGATTAGACTCGGCCCCCATAAGGATGGACTAATAAAACACAGTGTTATAGGTAAAACCCGGAGGTACATCCGGGTTTCCACAACAAAACCAAGCACTAAGAGGGGGTGCGCTTGAAAACCAAGTCGAAATTGGATCATTTGCTCGTCGGTACGTCGGCCATTGCAATGGCAGTCGCGTCGGCCATTGCTTCCGCGCAGGCGGAACAAGCGGAAAACAACACCGCGCAATCAGTACAAACCTCGGAATCCGAGGCTGAAGAGAACGCGATCGTCGTCACCGGCATTCGCGCGGCCCTGGAGACCGCGGCGGAAATCAAGCGCCGTGCCGACACCTTCGTCGACTCGGTCACTGCGTCGGACGTCACGAGCCTGCCCGATCTGTCGGTGGCCGAGGCGTTGCAACGCATTCCCGGCGTGACCGTTTCCCGCTTCCCGACCACCGGCGGTGCGTCGCCCGACTTCCCGTCACCGGAAGGTCGCGGCAACCTGATCCGCGGCCTGGGATTCATTCGCTCGGAATTCAATGGCCGCGATGCGTTCTCCGCCAACGGCGGCCGAGCGCTCGACTGGTCGAGCATTCCGCCCGAGCTCGTCGGCGGAATCGACGTTTACAAGAACCAGTCCGCCGACCTCATCGAGGGTGGCATCGGCGGTTCGATCAACCTGCGTACGTTGGAGCCGTTCGATCGCTCGGGCCACATCATCGCGTTCTCGGCGGATGGCACGTATGGCGATCTCGGCGAGAAATGGTCTCCGGCATACGCGGCGGTTGTCGGCAATCGCTGGGACACCGACTCCGCAGGCGAATTCGGCATTCTGGCGTCCTATTCCAGGTCGAAGCTCCGCTCCGCGATCAACGGCTGGCAGCAGGGTGCACCGACTCCTCGCACCGATGTGACGCAGCAGGAATGGGGCAACGACTTCGACAGGTCGGATGCCCTGGACGGCGTGCCGGCCAATGAGATCCAGGCTTACGTGCCGGGATTCCAGCTGCGCACCAATGATGTCGATCGCGACCGCACCAGCTACTACCTGGCGCTGCAGTGGCAGAAGGAATCGTTCCGCGCGACGGTCAAGTACGCCCGCGTCGAGAATTCGATCGACAGCCTCGAGCACACCACGGAGTGGTTCCCGAATCACTCCGGCGGCGCTGCGTTCACGGTCAGCGATCGGACGATGGACTATGCCTGGTCGACGCCCGGGATCGCGATGTGTAACGGCGATGGTGGCCGCATCAATGGCACCCCGGACAATCCCAATGGCGACGGGCAAAACCCCGGCGACTGCGAAACGATGGTTCCGGCGAGAGGCCTGATGCAGTCGGGCTTGGTATCCAGCCAGATCGATTCCTGGACCGGTGCCTACGGCGTGGGCGTTGGTACGCTCGGCGTCGGCAAGCACGAAAATGCGACGACCGAAGACATCAGCTTGAACATGAAGTTCAACGCCACCGAAAAGCTGTTCCTGGAGTTCGATGCCCAGCTGACCAAGGCCGATGCGGACTACGTCGAAGTCTGGGGTGGCGGCACGTTCTTCTCGGACGTGTTCGTGAATCCGGACCTCGAAAGTCCGACGGTCGAATTCCGCCTCAACCCGAACTCCGGCATCAACCAGAGCAACACGCGAGACGGCGGTACCGGCCGGTTGCCGACTCCGACGTCGACCGAGGATCCGAGCAACGCGTTCTGGCTGTTTGCCTCCGATTCTTTCCGCGAAGGCACCGGCGAATTGAAGGCGTTCCGCGCCGATTCGCGCTACGACATCGGGGAAGATACGTGGTTCAAGGCCGTGCGTTTCGGCGTGCGCTACTCCGAGCGTGAGCAGCTCAACAAGGAAATCGGCGGCAACTGGGGCGGCATCTCCCCGGCCTGGGCCGGTGGCTACGGTGTGTTCTCTGAGATGAACACGCCCGCCTACGAGCTCATCGATTTCAAGAACTTCTTCCGTGGCGGAGTGGTGCAAGGCTCCAATACCCGGTTCCCGTACATTCGCAGCGACCTGCTGATGAATTACACGGCGATGCGCAATTATCTGATCAACGAGCCGGATATCGGGACCAATCATCCTTGGGCGCCACGTGGCAACCTGGATGGAACGGGCGCGTATCGTCCGGAAGACATCTCGGACATCACCGAAGAAACGCAGAGCGCCTACGTGCGGTTCGATTTCGGTCACGAAATCGGCAGCAACGGCATGTCGTTCGATGCGAACATCGGCGTTCGCTTTACGAAGTCCGATCTCTCATCGGACGGTTTCCTCGCGTACGACGACTTCGATGCAGATCAGGTTGAGGGCGGCGACCGTACTCCGGATGCGGAAGACAACGACCATCCGCGTGATTTCCTGCCGGAAACGGCGGCTTACCTCGACCAGTTGGCAACTCCCTACGTCGTCGACAAGGAAGACACGCATTGGCTGCCGTCGATCAACGTGAAGTGGAACCTGAGCGACAACAGCCTGGTGCGCTTTGGCGCCAGCAAGGCTCTGACGCGTCCGAACATCCAGGATCTGCGTGCCACGCGTCTCGTGGGTGCCACCACGACGCGCACCAGTTATCCGCAGATCACGGACCCGAGCGACCCGCTGTATGGCTTCGATCGTGGTGCGCAAGACATCGACCTCGGTCGCATCACCATCACGCGTGGTAATCCCGACCTGAAGCCGACGACTGCGGTCAACCTGGATCTCTCCTACGAGTGGTATTTCCAGGGTGGCTACTTCTCCGGCGCGGTGTTCAAGAAGGATCTCAAGAACATCATCACCACCGGTGATCAGACCCTGGGTCAGGTTACGCTCGACGGTCAGACGGTCGACGTGGTGTACAACGGCCCGATCAACCAGGCGGAGGCCAATCTCTATGGCTTCGAACTGGCTTATCAGCAGTTCTTCGACCAGTTGCCTGGGTGGTTGTCCCATCTCGGCGTGCAGGCCAACTACACCAACATCCAGGCCGAGGCGGATCCGCCAGGCATGGGTGTGGACGCGAACGGCGACGGCAACCCGGATGATGTCACCCAGGCGTTCCGTTTCGGTGTGAGGGACTTGCTGGGACAGTCCGAGCACATTGCCAACCTGGTCGGTATTTATCAGGACGACAAGATGGAGTTCCGGCTGGCTTACAACTGGCGCTCCGAGTACCTGACGACCTACCGCGACTGGGTGAGCGGCAATCCGATCTATAACTCCGCGAGCGGAATTCTGGACGGTTCGTTCCGGTACGACTTCAACGAGCATTTCCAGGTCAGCGCCTCCGTGTCGAACATCTTCGACAAGAAGGAGAAGGCGGAAATGATGTTGAACGAGACGGGTCAGATGGCGCCGCGCTTCGCGTTCCTCAACGATCGTCGTATGGTCCTGGGAATGCGATACCAGTTCTGAGTCAAATCAGAATCGGGACTTGCAAAGGGCGGAGACGTTAGTCTCCGCCCTTCTCGTTCACGAACAGAGGAAACAAGCATGAAACGAACCATCGGAGCCACGGCCGCGGCCATCGTCTTGTGGGGTTGTGCCACGACCCCGCCGCCGGCGCCCGTCTACGAGGCGGCGACTGATACGAATGGCGCTGGCTACCTCACGGCGCCGGCCGAGAATGGCCGGTACGCAGTTGTCTACACCGGCGCGAAGGGAATGACGCGCGAGCAGGTGGCGCAGTTTGCGTTGCTGCGCGCGGCGGAATTCACTTCGGAGTCGGGCAAGGAATGGTTCGCGGTGATCAGTACCAAGAACCAGAAGGTTCAGCTCGCGCAGTCGGACGACCTGAAAGGCCGCAGTGGCGGCGGATTCCTGGGCGGGCCGGGCGGTACCAGCACCGGAGCAGCTGGCACCGGCGGGCCGGCGTCGCGGGGTACCGCGGACGCGCAGACGGGCGGCAATGCGACCGCTGGCGGCTTCGGTGGCGGTGCGCCGCCGACGCAAGTGCTCGAGCGCTGGACTCCGCCCACGGTTCCGCAGACCGTCATCGTGATCCAGATGGGTTCGGGCGAGCAGGCCAAATTCGCCGGGCTCGACAAGCCGCCGGAAATCTTCTCCGCGAAAACCGTCGCGAGCGAGATCCGTGCGAAGATGAATCCCTGACCGAATAGGGATCGAAGATCCGCAGAACCGCGGCCGGCGCAGCATGCGCCCGCCGCGGTGACTGCCGGCGTCGCCATGCAAATCGAGCGTATATGCATCGTGGGAGGGGGCACCGCCGGATGGATGACCGCGGCTGCACTCTCACACAAGTTGAAGGGCCTGCCGGTTTCCATCCGGCTGGTCGAGTCCGATGAAATCGGAACGGTCGGGGTAGGCGAGGCCACCCTTCCGCACATCCGCAATTTCAACAATGCGCTGAACATCAGCGAGCCGGCGCTCATGAAAGCGACCGAGGCCACGATCAAGCTCGGCATCCAGTTCTGCGATTGGGGCCGGATCGGCGATCGCTACATTCACCCTTTCGGCGATTTCGGACCCAACGTCAACGGCGTCCCGTTCTACCAATTCTGGTTGCGATTGCGAGAGCTCGGTGACACGACGCGCCTCGACGAATATGCGCTCGGAATCGTCCTGGCCGAGATGGGACGCTTCACGATGCCGGGCACGGACCCCTCGCGGGTCGAGTCCACCTTCCGCTACGCCTACCAGTTCGATGCGACTCGCTACGCGCGTTTCCTGCGTCAATATTCGGAAGCCAACGGAGTGGTGCGCACGGAAGGCAAGGTCGTCGATGTGAAGCTCAATTCGGAGTCCGGCTTCGTCGAATCCGTGAAGCTCGACCGCGGCGACACCCTCGACGCCGACTTGTTCGTGGATTGTTCCGGCTTTCGCGGCCTGCTCATCGAGCAGCAACTCGAGACCGGATACGAAGACTGGAGCCAGTGGCTACCCTGCAACCGGGCCGTTGCCGTCCCCTGCGAATCACGGGGGCCGCTGCTGCCGCTGACCCGCGCCACGGCGCGCAAGTCGGGTTGGCAATGGCGGATTCCGCTGCAGCATCGCGTGGGCAACGGCCTCGTGTATTGCAGCGATTTCATCTCCGACGACGAAGCGACCGAGTTCATCCTGGCCAACCTGGAAGGGCCTGCGCTCGCCGGGCCTAACAAGCTGCGCTTCACGACCGGCAGGCGGCGCCTGTTCTGGAACAAGAACGTGGTGGCGATCGGGCTGTCGGCCGGATTCCTGGAGCCGCTGGAATCGACGTCGATCCACCTGATCCATGAAGGCGTCACCGAACTCGTCCAGCTGTTCCCCGACAAACGCTTCGCCCAATCCGACGCGGACGAATACAACCGGCGCATGGGCGTGAACTTCGAACGCGTGCGCGATTTCCTGCTGCTGCACTACGTCGCCACCCAGCGCGACGACAGTCCGATGTGGCAACACTTCCGCAATCTGAAGCTGCCCGACAGCCTGCAGGAAAAGATCGAGGCCTGGACGACCCGCGGCTTCATCATCAAGTATGAATTCGGCGTCTTCCTGCCTCCCAGCTGGATCGCGGTGTTGATCGGGCAGAATCTGCTGCCCCGGGGTTACGACCGGCGGGTGGATGCGGCGCCGAAAGACGTTCTCATCAGGAATGCCGCGGGCATCAAACAGGGAGTGCGCGCGGCTGCCCTCAAAGCCCCGGACCATGCCGCGTACCTCCGGCAGATCGGTGCGGCGTCCGATACCGCGCCCCTGGTCGCCAGAAGTTAGGCATGAAACCTCTCGAGCGCATCGTCGTCTGCGGCAGCGGTGTCGCCGCTCATCTGACAGCGGTCGCGCTCGCCCGCCAGTTGCCGCCGACGATTCGAGTCGTCTGGGTCAATGGCGCGGATTCGCGGGATGCGGATCTGTTTTTCGGCGGCGTCACCGCACCCTCGGCGTATGCCTTCAATCTCGCGGCGGGTGTCTCGGAGCCTCGCCTGATGGTCGATACCGATTCGACCTTCTCCTGGGGTACGCATTTTCAGGACTGGGGCCCGGACAACGTTTCGTGGGTTCAGTGCTCTCATCTGGCGCTGCCCATCATCAATGGCGTCCTGTTCCATCATTACTTGTGGCGTCTCGGCATCGGCCCGCTCGAACCATTCCTCACGCCGGCCGTCGCCGCTCGTCGCGGCGTGTTCGCGCATCCCGTCGACAAGGGGCCCAAGCTGCTCACGCGCGCGGAGTACGGCTATCAGCTCAATCCGTATTCCTATGTGGCGCCGTTCGCGGCGGCTGCGCGGGCATTTCAAGTCGAAACAGTCACCGCGGACATCTCCAATGTCGAATGCGTCGATGGCGCGATTTCCGCGCTCCGGCTTTCCGACGGCCGCGTGATCACTGGCGATCTGTTCGTGGATTGCACCGGGCCCGATGCGCGACTGCTGTCGAGCCTTGGGGTTGAAGCCCCGGTCGGGCGGCGGTTGCGAGCCGTGTTCAGTCAACTTCACACGGAGCGCATTGGTCCGCCGTGCCGGAGCGTGATCGCGCGCGATTTCGGCTGGCAGTCCGAGACGTCGCTGAAGACGAGTGTTGCCCGACTCACTGTCTATGCTCCGGAAACCGAAAACGAGGCGATCGCCGCGCATGGCGATTCTCCGCAACACGCCGGCGAGATCACGCTCGGCCGCCGCGCCTGCGCCTGGAAGGGCAACTGCGTCGGCATCGGTCACGCCGCCTCGGTTCTCGAACCGTTGAGCCACGCACCGATGCTGCTCCTCGAGCGGGAAATCGAGCGGCTGTTGACTCTCGTGCCTTTCTCGCGCGACATGTCGGTGGAGAGCCGCGAGTTCAATCGCCAGGGCGCCGAGGACTACACCCACGCGGAAATCTTCAATCGGGCGCTGTATGAAACGCCGCCCAGGGCGCAATCGGCATTCTGGCTTGCGGCTCGCGCGGAGCCGCCGCATGAAAAGCTCGTTCAGAAGCTCACCCAGTTCGAAAGCCGCGGATTGCTGGCGGCATTCGATCTCGAGCCGTTCACGCCCGAAGAATGGGTCATCCTGCATCACGGCATGCGCCGGCGGCCGGTACGCTACGACCGGATGGCCGACCGCACGCCTGAGGGGGAGGTGCGCCCGATGTTCGACGCGATGTCGCGCGAAATCGAGAACCTGGTGAAAACGATGCCGTCTCACCACGACTACATGGTCAGCCTGGTGCGATACCTCAGGCAAAACCAGAAATGAGATCATGCAACCACGCCTGAAGCAGATAGTCATTGCCGGAGGAGGTTCCGCGGGCTGGATGACCGCCGCCGCGATCTCGAGTCTGCTCGATCCGAAAGACGTCTCCATCACGCTCGTGGAGTCCGACGAGATCGGCACGATCGGCGTGGGCGAAGCGACCATTCCGGACATCATCAACTTCAATCGCATGCTCGGCATCGAAGAAGCCGAGTTCATGAAGGCGACGAACGCCACCTTCAAACTCGGCATCGAGTTCATCGATTGGGCGCGCAAGGGCGATCGCTACATCCATCCGTTCAGCGTTCATGGCGTGGACATGAACGGCATCGACTTCCACAACTACTGGCTGCACGATCGGGCCGCGGGCAGCCAGCATCCGATTCATGAATACAGCTTGTGCGCGGTGGCCGCGAGCCATGGGAAGTTCGCGTTGCCGGATCCCAATCCGCGCTCGCTGCTGTACTACATCCGCTACGCCTATCATTTCGATGCGACCCTATACGCGCGTTACCTGCGCAAGTACGCGGAGGCGCGCGGCGTGTTGCGCGTGGAGGGAAAGATCCAGCACATTTCGCAGGCGCCGGAAACCGGCCACATCGAGTCGCTGCGGCTCGACGGCGAACGGATGGTGCGCGGCGATTTCTTCTTCGATTGCAGCGGATTCCGGTCGCTGATCCTGGGATCGGTGCTGGAAGTGCCGTTCGTCGACTGGGGCCATTGGCTGCCGTGCAACTCCGCGCTGGCCGTGCCATGCCGTCATGCGGGGCCACTGCTGCCATACACGCGTGCGACGGCTCGGACCGCCGGCTGGCAGTGGCGCATCCCGACACAGCAGCGCACGGGGAACGGGCACATCTATTGCCGCGAATTCATGGGCGACGACGAAGCGACGGCCATCCTGCTCGCCAATCTCGACGGCGAAGCGCTGGCCGAGCCGCGGCAGATCCGCTTCAAGGCGGGACACCGCCGGGCCTTCTGGTCGAAGAACTGCATCGCCATCGGACTCGCGGCCGGATTTCTCGAGCCGCTCGAGTCGACCTCCATCTACCTGATCCAGGAAGGCGTCAGCCGTTTCATCTCGCTGTTCCCCGACGCCACCCTTCCCGACGTCGTGCGCGATGAGTACAACCGGCACATGCGCACGGAGTTCGAGCAGGTCCGCGACTTCATCATCCTGCATTTCTCCGCGACCGAGCGCGACGACACGCCCTTCTGGAATTACTGCAGGACGATGAGCATTCCCGACACCCTGCGGCACAAGATCGAGTTGTTCCGCACGGCTTCGCGAGTGTTTCGCTACGAGGAAGAATTGTTTTCGAAGCCCAGCTGGGTCGCGGTGCTCCTCGGGCAGAACATCGTGCCAAGGCAGCACGATCCGATCGTCGCCTCGTTGCCGCACGCGGACGTGCAGGAAAGCCTGGAGTCGATGCGGCTCGCGATGGTCCAGGCGGCCAAGGCGATGCCGACACACGAGGAATTCATCCGCCGCTATTGTTCGTCCGGAGCGTCGTGAAAGACCTGCGCATTCGCAACATCGTGGTCGTCGGCGGCGGCACCGCCGGTTGGATGGCGGCCGCTTGTTTCGCGCGATTGCTCAAGTCGCCCGACATCAATATCCAGGTGATCGAATCGGACGCGATCGGCATCGTCGGAGTGGGCGAGGCCACCATTCCGCACATCCTCTATTTCAACCGGTTGCTGGGCCTCGTCGAGAATGACTTCGTCCGGACCACGCAGGCGACTTTCAAGCTCGGCATCGAGTTCGTGAACTGGGGCCGCGTCGGCCAGCGTTACATCCATCCTTTCGGCGCCTACGGCGTCAACATGGAAGGCCTGCACTTCCATCACTTCTGGTTGCGCCATCTGCGATCCGGAAACGTTGCGGACATCGACGCCTACAATCTGCAGGTGCTCATGGCGCGCGCCGGCAAGTTCCAGCGGCCGGAGCGGACGTTGCAGGAATCGCCGCTCAACACGATCTCCTACGCGTTCCATTTCGATGCGTCGCTCTACGCGAAATTCCTGCGCGATTTTTCGTTGGCGCGCGGTGCGACGCGCATCGAAGGCAAGATCGTCCGCGTGCAGCAGCATGCGGAGTCCGGCTTCGTCGAGAGCGTCACTCTGGAAAGCGGACAGACCGTCGCCGGCGACCTGTTCATCGACTGCTCGGGTTTCCGCGGACTGCTCACCGAGCAGACCCTGCAGAGCGGCTACGACGACTGGGGCAACTATCTACCGTGCGACCGGGCGATCGCGCGCGCCTGCCGGAAGACTGGCGACCCGATCCCGTACACGCGCGCCACGGCGAAGAACGCCGGCTGGCAATGGCGCATCCCGCTGCAGTCGCGCACCGGCAATGGCCATGTCTACTGCAGCGAGTTCATTTCCGACGAAGCCGCGCTCGACAGCCTCAACGCCGATCTCGACGGCGAGCCCATCTCGGAACCGAATTTCCTGCGCTTCCGCGCCGGAATACGCCGGAAGTCCTGGAACAAGAACGTGGTCGCGCTGGGCCTCGCCTCGGGTTTCCTGGAACCGCTCGAATCGACGTCGATTCATCTCATCCAGTCCGGCATTGCGCGCCTGATGACCAATTTTCCGGACAAGACGTTCAACCAGCCCGACATCGACTACTACAACAAGCGGACGCGGCTGGAATACGAGCAGGTGCGCGATTTCATCATCCTGCATTATCACGCGACGCAGCGGGACGACTCGCCCTTCTGGGATTACTGCCGGAACATGCCGATTCCGGAATCGCTCGCGGAGCGCATTGCCATCTACCGCGAGAACGCCCGGCTCTACCGGCACGACAACGAGTTGTTCAGCGAGACCAGCTGGTTCGCGGTGATGCACGGACAGAACATCGCCCCGAGCCGGTATCATCCCGTCGCGGACCTGCTTCCCGCGGCGGAGCTCGAGAACCGCATGGCGAAGCTGGCCGACAGGACGCAGCAGTGCCTGGCCGGGATGCCCACGCACCAGCAATTCATAGATCGATACTGCAAGGCCGGGACATGAAAGTCGCTGAATGGCGCGGCGTCACCGCCGCGCAATTCACCCAGGAAATCCTTCCCGCAGGACAACCCGCGGTGCTGCGCGGGCTCGTGGACCAATGGCCGGCGGTGCAGGCTGGACGCACCTCGCCCGCGGCGATGGTGGACTATCTACGTGGATTCGCGGCCGGCGCGAACGTGAACGTCATGTCCGCCGGTCCCGCCATCGGCGGGCGATTCTTCTACAACGAGGATCTCACCGGGCTGAACTTCGAAAACACCTCGGCGCCGTTCGGCGGTGTACTCACGAAGCTGCTCGAATTGCTCGACGTATCCGCGCCGCCGGCGTTGTATGCGGGCTCCATTCCGATTCCCGAGTTATTGCCGGGATTCACCCGCGACAATTCGCTCCCGCTCGTCGATCCGAAAGTCACGCCGAACATCTGGATCGGCAATCGCGTCACCGTGCAGACTCACTACGACATTTCGTTGAACGTGGCCTGCGTGGTGGCGGGGCGGCGCCGGTTCACGCTGTTTCCGCCGGAGCAACTGGAAAACATGTACGTCGGGCCGCTCGAGTTCACGTTCGCGGGCCCGCCCGTCAGCATGGTGAAGCTCGAGTCGCCGGACTTCGAGAAGTATCCGCGCTTCGCCGAGGCGCTGACCGCGGCGCAGTACGCCGACCTCGAGCCGGGCGACGCCCTGTTCATCCCGTACATGTGGTGGCACCACGTCGAGTCACGGGAAAACTTCAACGTGCTCGTCAACTACTGGTGGGACGACATGCCTGTCTGGCAGGGCGCACCTTTCCTCGCGCTGATGCACGCCATTCTCTCGGTGCGGAACCTGCCGCCCGAACGCCGCGAGATCTGGCGGCGGGTGTTCGACCACTACGTGTTCTCGGGCGGCGAGGAGGCGCTCGCGCACCTGACCGACCGCCAGCGCGGCGTGCAGGGCACGCCCGATCCGCAGAAGGCGCAGATGATCCGCGCCTACCTCATGCAGATGATGTCCCGCCGCTGAGCGGGCCGCAGGACGCCTGGCAGTCTAGCTACTTGCCGGCCCGGTCGGCGCTGCCGACCGTGTTGGCGGCGAACTGCCAGGCGGGATCCTTGCACAGCCCGCAGTCCTTGCCGGTGAAATTCTTCGCGGCTTCCTGGTCGCCGCGCAGCTGCCATTCGAGCCAGGCGACCACGGCCGCCGCGGCCTTGCCGCCGTTCGGTTGCCAGTAGGTGCCGCCGTGGCCCACGCCCACGAGGTTGCCGAGGAATGCCGGCACGTGAGTGATCCGTTTGAAATCGTCCATGCCGTTGGCGTACGCGATGTCGGTCTCGCCGCCCAGGATGTAGAACGTCGGCGTGTGGAGCTTGCCGAGCAGCGACTTCGACACGTCGATACCGGAGATGCCCTGCGTGTCGTCATTGAAGATGCCGCTGTTCATCACGATCAGCGTCTTCACGCGCGGATCGGACGCGATCTGCAACGCCTGCAGTCCGCCACAGCTGAAGCCTGACAGCGCGATCGCCGATTCGTCGATCTTGCCGTGATAGGGGCTCGATGCATCGCGGTTCTGCGCGATCGCCCAGTCGAGCGCCGCGAGCAGGTCGGCCGAGCTGGTGGGCGGCTTCGGCAGCTTCGTGGGATTCCCCTGTTCGCTGCGCGGCGGGCGCGGCGGATCGGGCGGCACGGTCGCGCCGGGACCGGTGCGGATGCGGCCGGGCGCGATCGCGAGATAACCATGCGAGGCGATCTCGAGCAGATGCAGCCGTGAGCTCGCGCCGTCGTTCGAGCATGCGCCATTGCCGAACACGTACACGCCGAGTTTCTTCGAGCCGAGCGCCGCGAGATCCGCCGGCCGGTAAACCGTGTGCTGCGGCAGTGAGGGAGCCTCTTCCTTCAATGCCGGGTATTTCCCGGTACCGGGTGTATCCGGAACATTGGGCGGCGATTGAGCGTTGGCGGCGGCGGTCATTGCAAGGAGCGTGAGTGCGGGCAGCAGTTTTCGTTTCATGTCCGGGAATGTACGCACCACTTACAATCATTTCCACGCATCGGTCTGGCTTATGGCGCCAGTCAATTTTGGTGTTCCCCCGCGCGCGCGGCCACTCACTAGACTTCGTCAACTCCTGGGGGGTCTGAAGGAGTCGTACATGAGTGATCGCTCTCGCTGGAATCTTTCCGCCCGCATCGCATTCGTCGCCGCCGGCGGGATCGCGTCGGGCCACGTATTGGCCGCAGAGCCGAATGCGGCCGAAATGCAGGAACTCGAAGAGGTCGTGGTGACCGCCGAGCGCCGTGAGGTCAACCTGCAGGACGTGCCCGCGTCCGCAACGGTGCTCACCGCGGAAGCGCTCGCGTCCAAGGGCGTCGCCAACGTGCTCGACATCCAGAACGTCGCGCCGAGCGTCGCCATCAACACGTACAACCGCTCGACCTTCATCAACATCCGCGGCGTAGGCATCGGACAGTCCGCGCCCACGTCGAACCCGGGTGTGGCGTATTACATCGATGGGATGTTCATCCCGCACGAGCAGTTCATCGCGCAGACGTTCTACGACATCGAGTCGGTCGAAGTGCTGCGCGGCCCGCAAGGTACGTTGACCGGCCAGAACTCCACGGGTGGCGCCATCTACGTGCGCACGCCGGCGCCGGAGTTCGGCGAGTTCTCGGGATACTTCGATCAGACCATCGCGAGCGACGACTGGTATCGCACGGTCGCGGCCGTCAATATTCCCGCGGGCGACAAGTTCGCGATGCGCGTCTCGGGCGTTTACGACGATCGCGGCGGATTCACCGACAACATCGGACCGAGCTCGAGCAGGCCCGGCAGCGGCCGCGATCTCGCCGGCCGCGTGGCGTTCCGTTATGCGCCGACCGATTCGATGACCTTCGATCTGCGTTACGAGCACTTCGATCGCGACACCGATTACAACGCGATCAAGAACCGCG
>JAEZCR010000048.1 GCA_023433465.1 Pseudomonadota bacterium
GTGCAAGGATTAGGCCTTTTTTGCTCTTGCGCGATTCTACGCAGATTCAGTCTGTGGCTCGCGACTATGGCGCCGCCGCCGGAGCACGCCGATACTCGGCACCAGGACCATGACGACATTCGAAGCAGGATTCTCGATCGCCCTCGGCCTCGCGCTCGCCGCGGCCACGGGCTTCCGCGTGTTCCTGCCGCTGCTGATCGCCAGCATCGCGGCGCATACCGGACACCTGCCGTTGGGCGAACATTTCACCTGGCTGGGCTCGTTGCCCGCGATGGTCATGCTCGCGGTGGCGGCGGCGGCCGAGGTGGCGGCCTATTACATCCCGGTGGTCGACAATGTCCTCGACGCCCTCGCCACTCCGGCCGCGCTCGTGGCAGGCGCGCTGGTGTCGGCCGCGGTCATGGTCGACCTGCCGCCACTCGTGAAATGGTCGGCGGCCATCATTGGCGGCGCCGGGGCCGCCGGCACCATCCAGATGCTGACCACGGCGGTGCGTGCCAAGTCGACCGCGCTCACCGGGGGCATCGGCAATCCCGTGTTGTCCACGGCGGAAGCCGGTGGCGCCGTCTTCATCTCGGTGCTCGCCCTGCTGGCGCCGGTCATCGCGATCGCGGTGCTTGCGATCGGGATTTGGTGGATCGTGAGGCTGGTGCGTCGTCTCGCGTCGCGCTCGCGCTCCGCCGCCTATCAGCGTTCGAACACCACGTGATCGTAGCGCCATAACGATTCGAACAGCTCGCGCACGCGCCCCGCATCGTTCGCATCCGCGGCCGCGGCGATCTGCGCGATGCTCAGGCGACCGTCGATGCGTTCGAACATCTTGCGATCGATGCGGCGCAGCACGAGGAACAAGTCCTCGAAGGCGTGGCACTGGTTGACGAGCACGGCGGCGGCTCCGGTCGGGATCCGATCGGTCACGACCTTCGTCCAGGGCAGCCGGTGCGGCACGAAATTCTTCCACACCGGTTCGTCGAAATGGATGCCCGCGTTCTGCCGGCGCACGTCGCGCCGATGGGCGACGACGCTGTGGCAGGTCATCACGCCACGCCACAGCTCCATCGCGGCGTATTGTTCCCGGTCGGGCAATTCCGCGAGTCGCGTGGCATGCGGAGTGGTCGCGACGGAGCCGCATCGCGACAGGTACGGCGCCTGCGCATACCAGCGCGCGAATGCGAGATCGCAGCGCTCGAGCAGATCGAACACCTGCGGAACCGTGTACGCACGGTCGCGCGGATTCAGCAACGCGTCCGCCAGCGCGTTGGCGTTCTCGGCGTCGCGCGCCGCCCGCAACGTCGCCGCCAGTGGATGTTGCCGCGGCAGGCAGCTCAGCGTCTCGACCAGGTCGTCGATCTCGCGATCCGACGTGCCGATTCCGAGTCGCCGGCAGAACTCCTGCAGTAGATAGACACCCGCACGGCCGTGCGGCGCGTAGACCATGAGGTTCATGGCACCGGCCGGCTTCAGCGCCCGCACGAGCGCGCCCAGCCCCGCCGCGGGATCGGCGAGGTGATGCAGCACGCCGGTGCAGACGACGAGGTCGAAGCGGCGCCCGAGCTCACCGACCCGCTCGAGCGGCACCTGTTCGACCTCGAGATTCGTGAGCGCGTATTTCTTCGCGAGCTTCGCCGTGTGTTCGATGCTGGTCGCGCTCACGTCGATGCCGACCACGCGCGCGCCGGGCCGGCACAACGCGTATTTCGCAGCTTGCCAGGTGCCGCAGCCCGCGACCAGGATGTCGATGTCCTGCCGGAAATGCTCGGCGGGCCAGTAGAGGTGGAACTCCGCGCGCTCGCGAGTGCCGTCGCGCCACTCGTCGCGCGCGCGATCGAGATTCTCCACCGGTGGTGGATAGGGATGCCGGGTGTAGAAGTCGGCGACTGGGTCCGTTTCCAGACACGGCCCCACACCCGGCTCTTCGCGAATTTCGGGCTCCGGTCTCACGCGGCGTGGGCTTTCGACAAGGTGTCCTGTTGCTGGCGCGCCTTCTCGAGCGCCTGGTCGATGCTGAAACTCGCGGGTTTCTGCCGTGGCGGGAATTCCGCGAAGGTCTTCAGGAATTCGCCGACGATGGCCTGCGCGGGTACCAGCAGGAAGGCGCGATCCGCCATCCACTTGCCGTAGAACAATTGGCCGTCTTCCTTGCCACGCTCGAACGGATCGCTGCGCAGGTTGTAGAGATCCGGCGTTCGCAGGGCGACCAAAGGCTCCTTCCAGACGTCCAATCCCTTCGCGCGCTGCTCCATGAACATGCATTTCCAGTTGCCCACCCGCAGCGCCATGAGATCACCGTCGTCACTCCAGTAGAGGAATGCCTCGCGAGGATTCTTCTTCGCTTCGCCCTTGAGGAATGGCAGCAGGTTGTAACCGTCGAGATGCACCTTGAACGTCTTGCCGCCGGACTTGTATCCCTTCTTCATCTTCTCGACGATGTTGGGCTCGCCGGCCGCCGCCGCGAGTGTCGGCAGCATGTCCTGGTGCGAGAAGATCTCGTTGGACACCGTTCCCGCCTTGATGACGCCCGGCCAACGGATCGCGCAGGGCACACGCCAGCCGCCTTCGTAATTGGTGTCCTTTTCGCCGCGGAACGGGGTCGAACCGCCGTCCGGCCAGCTCATGACTTCGGCGCCGTTGTCGGTCGAATACATGACGATGGTGTTGTCGGCGATGCCGAGTTCGTCCAGCTTGGCGAGTAGTTTGCCGACGTGGCCATCGTGCTCGACCATGCCATCTGGATAGACACCAAGTCCGGTGACACCCTGAGATTCCTTCTTCAGATGCGTGAAGATGTGCATGCGCGTGGAGTTGAACCAGCAGAAGAATGGCTTGTCTCCCTTGGCGCTCTTCTCGATGAACTGCAGGCTTGCATCGAGAATCTCCTCGTCGATGGTTTCCATGCGCTTCTTGGTGAGCGGTCCGGTGTCCTCTATCTTCTGCTTGCCATCCGCGTTCGCGAAGGTGCGTAACACGCCGCGAGGGCCAAACCTCTTCTTGAACTCCGGATCCTTCGGATAGTCAGGGCATTCCGGCTCCTGCTCCGCGTTGAGGTGATAAAGATTGCCGAAGAACTCGTCGAACCCGTGCGCCGTCGGCAGGAATTCGTCGCGATCGCCCAGGTGGTTCTTGCCGAACTGGCCGCAGACGTAGCCGAGTGGCTTGAGCGCGTCGGCGATGGTCGGGTCTTCCGGTTGCAGGCCGAGATCGGCGCCGGGCAATCCCACCTTCGTGAGCCCGGTGCGGATCGGCGACTGTCCCGTAATGAACGCCGCGCGCCCGGCGGTGCAGCTCTGCTGACCGTACCAATCGGTGAAGATCGCGCCTTCCTTCGCGATCCGATCGATGTTGGGCGTGCGGTAACCCATGATGCCGTGGTTGTAGGCGCTGACATTGAACCAGCCGATGTCGTCGCCCCAGATGATGAGAATGTTCGGCTTCTGCGCGGCCATGGCGATGCTCCTCGTGAATGGTCGCGGCATTGGACGCGTGGCGCACCGCAGAGCCAATCGGATGAAGTGCCTATTCCTGCTCCATTGCCTTCATTTCTCCGGGTACAGCAGTGTCACGACGAATCGCACGCCCCACTCCGGCCCACCTTCCGGTGAGTCCGCGTACCCGCGAATGCCGCCCGCGAAACTGATCATCTGCCCGCCGATCTTCGTGACCTTCGAGTACATGACGTTGATGGGCACGGTCCACTGCTCGTTCTCCCAGTCGTACGTCGACTCGCTGTTGAACGTCAGCGTGCGCCCACCCTTGAACTGCTTCGCGAGGAAGGGTTGCAGGAAGGTGTTGCTGACGTCCGCGCGGTTGTCCGATCCCGCGAAAGATTCGATGTGATTGACGAGCGCACCGATCGACCAGCCGGCTTCGGTCTGCTTGAGTACGAGGGCGCTGGGGCCGGCGCCCCATTTTCCCGTCCCTAACAAGTCATCCGTTGCCGTGGGCAGCAGGAACACGGGGCCGATACCCCAGATGAGGCCGCCCGGCTCCGGCTGCGGCGATAAGAAAAACGTCGGCGTCGTGTCGCCGAGGCCGGATTGGCTGGAGCTCCCGATCACGTCGTCCTGATATATGACCGGCATGATGACGCGGGTGATCAGATTCCAGTTCTCGTCGAGCGATGTGGGTATGACGGGCTGGACGTTGAGCGTGAAGCGGTAGCCATCGAGCTCGCCGTAGCTCTCGTCGTAATTGAATTGCAGCGGCACGCTGATCAACGACGCGACCGGATTCGAGAGCTGCTTCGCGAGCGTATCCGCGTTTTCCTGCGCGGACGCCGCGCCTGCCACGATGGCAGACAACGACGCCACGACCACACCTGCCGCTTTCATGGGCGTACGCCAGCGGTCACTGGCGCGCCAGGTACATCCGCATCTTCGCGGCCTTGTCCTCCACCGCTTCGCCTGACACGTCGAGCATTGCCTTCTTCACCGTTCCCGCGAATGCGAATGGCGCGCTGTAATCCTCATCTTCCATCACGGGCGACCCGGCGTCCGCGCCGATGCAGATACCCGCGGCGAGCCCCAGCGACATCGGAATCGTGACCGGCAGATCTCCCGATCCAACCGGTTTGCCGTCCACCAGCAGCTTTATGTTCGCGGGCGTGCCCTTGCCGTGCGCGATGTCGGGCTTGCCCGTGGGTGTGAACTCGAACGAGAAGATGTGATCGCCCTCGGGAATCTTCTGGTCGGACTGCACACGGAAGCGCTGATCGGCGCAGTAGTTGTAGCCATAGGTCAACAGGCCATCCTTCACGTAGAACACGAAGCCGCCGTCGACGCCGCCCGCGGACATCAGCACGCCATCGGCGCCGCCCTTCGGCACGCTGGCATGCACTGACAACGAATGCGGCACATTGACGAGAATGGGAGCAGCGGCCTGGGACACGACCTGCGTGCCAGGGTAGTAGACGTATTTTTTGCGCTTCTCGGCGATCTGCGGACGCGGATCGCCGAACCGCAGCGTGCCGCGACTGTCGATGGGCAGGACGTCGTACTTGCCGGCCTCGACGTACCAGAGCGAGATCATGGAGATGAGTCGGGCACGCTCCTGCTCCGCGAGATTCTTCGTCTCCGCGAAATCCTCCTGCACGTTGTAGAGCTCCCAGCCTTTCGCATCGAGCTCCACCAGCTTGTCCTTGTCGAGGGGCGCTCCGAACGCGAGCCCGGATTCCGTGAACGAGGTTCCCGGCCATGGGCACACCGCGCGCCAGCCATCGTGATAGAGCGAACGATGGCCGAACATCTCGAAGTATTGCGTCTGGTGCAGCGACGGCGTCTTCGCGTCATCGAACGACGTCTTGAGGCTGTGACCCTGGATGGGTGACTGCGTGACACCGCGGATGTGGGTCGGTGGTTCGATGTCGAGCGCGTCGAGCACCGTCGGCACCATGTCGATCGCATGGCAGTACTGGGTGCGGATCTCGCCGCGCGCCTTGATTCCCTTCGGCCAGCACACGATGAACGGATCCGACACACCGCCGCGGTACGTTTCGCGCTTCCAGCGCCGGAACGGCGTATTGCCGGCGTACGCCCAGCCCCAGGGATAGTGGTTGAAATATTTCGGCCCGCCGATGTCGTCGATGGCCGCGAGATTCTGCTCGAGATTCTCGGGCACGTTATTGAAGAACTTTCCCTCGTTGACGGAGCCGTTCGGGCCGCCTTCGGCGCTCGCGCCGTTGTCGGAGATCAGCATGATCAAGGTGTTCTCGTATTCGCCCATCTCCTTGAGGAATGCGATGAGCTGGCCGATGTGATGATCGGTGTGTTCGAGGAATCCCGCGAACACCTCCATCATGCGCGCGTACAGCCTGCGCTCGTTCGCCGGTAGTTTGTCCCAGTCCTGCACGTCGGGATCGTGCCGCGACAGGACGGTGTTCTTCGGGATGATGCCGAGTTCCTTCTGCCTGGCGAAAACCTGTTCGCGGTATGCATCCCAGCCCTCGTCGAATCTGCCCTTGTACTTGTCGGCCCACTCCCTGGGCGCCTGATGGGGCGCGTGTTGCGCGCCCGTGCAGAAGTACATGAAGAAGGGCTTGTCGGGCGCGACCTGCTTCGCGTCGGCGATCATCGCCTTGGCCTTTTCCACGAGGTCGGGAGTGAGGTGGTATCCCTCCGCCGGGGTCCTGTCGGGCTCGCACTGCGAGTTATCGCGCACCAGTTCGGGGTAGTACTGATGCGTGTCGCCGCCGAGGAATCCGAAGAAGCGTTCGAAGCCTCGACCGAGCGGCCAGCGATCGTAGGGACCCGCGGCGGAATTCGCTTCCGCGGGAGTCAGGTGCCACTTGCCGAGCGCGTACGTGTTGTAGCCCTGCTTGAGCAGGATCTCCGAGAGGAAGCCGTTCTCGAACGGAATCTGCCCGTTCGCGCCTGGAAAGCCTTCCGAGCCCTCGGTGATGCAGGCCATCGCGTTCGAATGATGATTGCGCCCGGTGAGCATGCAGGAGCGCGACGGCGAGCACAGCGCCGTGGTGTGCATGTTGTTGTACAGCAGGCCATCTTTCGCCAGCGCATCGATGTTTGGCGTTGCGATCGGGCTGCCGTAACAACCGAGGTGGCCGAAGCCGGTATCGTCGAGCACGATGAACAGGACGTTGGGCGCGCCCTTCCGCGCGCGGTTCGGCGCGGGCCACGCAGGCTTCGATTCCTCGAAGGTGCGCCCGATGACACCGGAAAATGCCTGTCCCGCCTGGTACTCGTTCAGCGATTGAGTATCGCCGCCATTTCCGGACTTCGCCGTCTTCGTTCGTTCAGTCATGGGTGCAATACTCCGTTTCATTGCAGCGGTTGAGCGATGGGGAACGTCCATCTACCCCGCAGGATCTCGGGACGCGGCCGGTAGAGCCGAACCATGTAGCTCCAGCCCTTGCAGATCGGCAGGCAGTTCGGAACCTTGCCGTCGTAGCCGCCGAACTGCACGGTGACCGCGCCACCCGCGTCCTTGACCGCAGTGAGGTTGTTCACCGTGTAAGCATCGTGCTCGTTCTTCTCGAAGTAACCTTGCGCGTTGTAGACGCTGATCGACCAGAACCCGTCCACCGGCACTTCGCCCACGCGCAACCGGTAGATAGTCTCGCCGTCATTGCGCGTCGGCGTGACGTTGAGGTAGGTCGCGTCGCGCTCCGGGTTGCCGCCCCAGGCCATCGCCGCGCCGATGAGCCGGCGGATGGGCGAGACTTCTTCCTTCGTTCCGAACATGCCGCTGGTGTCCGGCAATGTGGCGCCGAGCTTGAGCAGCGCCTCGCGCACGGTCTTCTGACTGGCGGGATCCCATGATGGATGCTCGAACTTGCCGATGCGGAGGTAATCCTGGTGGACGTGCACGGCATCCTGCAGTGCGTGCACCTTCTTCAGGTCCTCGGGATCGCGCGGATCGACGAGGATGCGCAGCGCGCACAACACGTAGCGCGTGTCGAAGTTCGGCCGCGACAACACGTGCCGCCCGCCGCCGTACACGACCATCTCCGTGTACTGGTCCTCGTCGAGCACCTGCATCGACAGGAATCGCCTGCCGGCATCCGGCAGCGTGATGACGACGTTGCCCGCGTCGAGATCGAACACCGCGCCGCCGTACAACGTGTCGCGGTTCATGCGGATCACGTTCTGCTGGTCGATCGGCGTGAGTTCGCGGCTGAATTCGAAGCGGCCGAAGCCGTTTTTCTTCACGACACTTTCGAAATACAGGTCGCTTTCCGCGCGCACGAAGTTGTCGATGTCGACGGGAACCGGGACCGGAGCGTGAGTTGCCATGGCCAGCCTCGCGAGTGAATTCCGAGAAAACGCTGGTCTAAAGGCGCGCCGCGGCGCCCTCCATCGGACCTTGGCCGTATAGCCCTCCCCGCGGGCGACGCGGCAGCCGTTCGCTGCTACATTCCCCGCACTCATGAAACTGACTGTCGGACTACGCAAGGTATTCGTGCTCGCGGCCATCGCGGCTATGGTGGTCGGCATGTACGCGATCATCGGATTCTTCGTCGTGCCGCGCGCCGTACATTCGCAGATCCAGGAATTCGCGCGCACGAACTACCAGCGCGAACCCACGATCGGCAAAGTCCGCTTCAATCCATTCACGCTCACGCTCGAGATCCGTGGCTTCTCGTTTCCCGACGAGGATGCGAAGTTGCTGTTCGGCTTCGAGCGCCTGGTCGTCAACTCGTCGCTCTCGAGCATCTGGCGCCGCGGCCCGAGCCTCGAGCTCATCGAACTAGATCAGCCATTCGGCCGAGCGGTGATTCGTCCCGATGGCACGCTCAACTTCGCCGACCTCGCGAAGCCTTTCGAGAAAGATCAACCAGAGCCCGAGCCGGACTCCGAGCCGACTCGCGTGTTCATCGACCTGCTGCGCGTGATTCGCGGCCGGATCGACTTCGAGGATCACACGCGGCCGACGACCTTCCACGCGCAGCTGCAACCGGTGACGTTCGCGCTGCGGGAGTTCAGCACGGTCGGCACCGGCGCCAATTCCTACGCGCTCGATGCGGAATCCACCGAGGGCGGAAAATTCACCTGGAACGGCACGTTCGACCTGAAACCCGTCGCGGCGAAAGGCCAGTTCTCATTGATCGACGTGCCGACGAAGACGTTGTGGTCCTACCTGCGTGACTCGCTCGCGTTCAAGATCACCGACGGGGCGATCACGCTCGATGGCGACTACGATTTCTCGGCGCCCGAGAGCGGCGTGAACCTCATCGTCGGGCTCGAGAACGTCGACGTGCGCGAGCTCGGTGTCGCGCCGCGTGGCGAATCCGACGACGAATACGTTCACCTGACGCACCTGAACCTGCGCGACTCGCGCTTCGATCTCGCGAACTCGCGCGTCGAGTTCGGCGCGATAAGACTCGCCGGCGGTGAAGTGCGCGCGTGGCGAGACCCGGAGGGGCGCATCAATCTCCTGCAGCTCACGGAAGCGCCGCCCGCGCCCGATGCACCGCAGCCGACCGCGGAAGCGTCGCCCGAGGCAAAGCCCGAATGGTTGGTGAGTGCGCCCGACATCGCGGTCGAGCAACTCAAGGTCGCGCTCGAAGACCGCTTCGTGAAGCCCACCGCGGCCTTCGAGCTGAATCCCGTCGTTTTCCACTTGAAAGGATTCACGACCCAGCCCGGCCAGCTCTTCGACGTGGACGGCAACCTCGCGCTCGCGAGCGGCGGCAGCATCGAGCTCGATGGACAGGCGCTGCCCGAACGCGGCACCTTCCGCGGCAAGGCGATGGTCGCGAACATCGATCTGAAGCAATTCCAGCCATACGTCGCCACCTACTCGCAACTCACGCTGCTCGACGGCGCCGTGAGCGCGGACCTCGACATCGAGCGCGGCGAAGATGCCTCGCTCGAGATCACCGGCGACACGCGCGTCAACAAGTTCCACTCGGTCGATACCGCGCTGCGCGAGGACTTCGCGAAGTGGGACCGTCTCGAGCTCAACCGCATCGACTACAAATCGTCGCCCGCGCCGGGCAGCCTGAGCATCGCGACCATCAATGCCCAGGGCCCGTACATCCGATTCATCATCGCACCCGACCAGACGACGAACGTCGGCAAGATCATGACCGCGCCCGCGAGCGCGCCGGGCCCGGTGCAGACGGTGAAGACCGCGGCGAACGAGCCCGCACCGGAAAACCCCCAGCCCATGAAGATGCGCATCGGCCGGGTGAACATCCGCAACGGCTCGGGCAACTTCGCCGACTTCTGGATCCAGCCTAACTACGCCGTGAGCATCCAGCAGCTCGACGGCTCTATATCCGGGCTCTCCTCCGATCCCGCCTCGCGCGCGAAACTCGAACTCGACGGCAAGATCGACCGCTACGCGCCCGCGAGCATCGAGGGCGAGGTCAATCTGCTTTCGGCCAGCCTGTTCACGGATCTCAAGGTCAATTTCAAGGGCGTGGAACTGTCGTCGGTCACGCCCTATTCCGGTCGCTTCGCGGGTTATCGGATCGAAAAGGGAAAACTCTCGGTCGATCTCGAGTACCACGTCGAGAATCGCAAGCTCGACGCGAAGCAGCAGTTCGTCATCGACCAGCTCCAGCTCGGCGAGCGAGTCGAGAGCCCCGATGCGGTGAAGCTGCCGCTCAAGCTCGCGGTGGCGCTGCTCAAGGACAGCAACGGCGTCATCGATCTCGGACTGCCGGTCAGCGGCAGCCTCGACGATCCGCAGTTCCGGCTCGGCCCGATCATCTGGAAGGCCTTCGTGGGCCTGCTGACCAAGGCGGCCACGGCGCCGTTCAAACTGCTGGGCGCGATGTTCGGCGGCGGCGACGAGGAGATGAACCTCATCGTGTTCGAACCCGGCTCGTCGACGCTCGATGACGCCGGCAAACAGCGGCTGGCCGGGATGGTGAAGGCGCTCAAGGAGCGTCCGGGACTGCAACTCGACATTCCCGCCGTGTACTCGGATGTCGATGGAATGGCGATCGCGAACGAGGCGATTGCCGCGAGCAAACCGGGGACGACTGGCGATGCGGCCGAATCGGGCGACGATCCGAACGACCGCTTCGAGCAATTCGTCGAGCAGTATCGCGCCGAGTTCGGTCCGAAGGCGACCCTGCCCGGCAGTGCTCCGGCCGTGCTCGATACGCGCGCGAAGAAGCGCGATCCGCAGATGCTGGCGACCGCCACGGGCGAGCTCGAGCAGGCGCTGCGCGAGAAACACGCGGCGACGCCGGAGCAGCTCGAAGCGCTGGGCCAGGCACGCGCACGTGCGATCCAGGATGCGCTGCTCGGCAGTGGCGAGATCGATCCTCAGCGTGTGTTCCTCGTCGCTGCCGAGGCCAAGCCGCCGGTCGACGGGAAGGTGCGCGTCGAGCTCGCCCTCAAGTAGTCAGTCCATCGACTCCCGCATTTCTACCAGCATCTGGTCCATCGAATCGACACGGATCAATCCGAGCCGCGGGAATTCCAGGTCGACGATCACGTAGAGCACGACCGCGAGCACCAGGGCGAAGGCCAGCGAATGCACGCGGCTGCGCACGCCGCTGCCCGCGGCGCCATAACCGACGAATACCGAACTCACGATCGCGGGTGAATCGCATTGCGGAATGTTTCTGCGCCGCCACACGCGTCCGATATCGGCACTAGGGCCCATTGGAGTACCGGCAACCGCGGCGTTCAATGCAAGCGTATGAACACCTCTCGTGGTTTTCGGGCGATTGCCTGCGCAACGCTTGCACTTGCGTTGGCTTCCAGCGTGACGGCGCGCCAGCGCGGGGGATACATGGGCTGGGTCGCCGCGTCACCGATCAGCCGCTTCAACGACGAAGACAAGCGCCTGCTGCGCGAAGCGGCCGAGGCCGTCGTGAGCGGTGAACCGGGCCATTCACGTGACTGGGAGAACCCCAAGACCGGAAACCACGGCAAGCTCACGCTGCTGGCCACATTCAACGGCACCGATGGGCGTCCCTGCCACCAGGTACGGGTCCAGAACCATGCCCAGGGTCTTTCGGGCGATTCCAAGGTCTCGATTTGCAAGGATCCGGAGCGCGGCTGGCTGCTCGATACCCAGGAACCGCCCCAGAATTGACAGTCCGGGTGCCGGTCCGTACATTGCGCCGCTCTTCGCGACCCCGCCCGGGTGGCGGAATTGGTAGACGCACTAGTTTCAGGTACTAGCGGGTAACACCGTGGAGGTTCGAGTCCTCTCCCGGGCACCAATCGAGGTCAATGCGCCATTGCTTGGTCAATGAGCTCTGGGCCGCCCGTCCTCGACACTCGCCTTCCACGCATCCCACCGCTCCGCGATGCTCTTGATCCTCGCGAGATCTTCGCGCAGCTCCGTATGAGCGTCCGCGCTGAACGCCTTCGCGATCGCGTGACCCACGGCGCCCGCCGGGGGCGAATAACTCATGTTCACGTCGACGCGTGTGCCTCGCCCTTCGAGCGGCTCGAAACGGATCACGCCCGAATGCTCCACGCGCGATCCCGGGATGGTCCGCCAGCCGAGCATCTCGTTCGGCTTGTGGACGGTCGTCGTCGAATCGAATTCCATCCTGGAACCGGCCGGCCCGTTCATGACCCAGTGCGTGCGGCCGCCCGGCTCGCGGCGTACCTCGCGCACGTTGCGCATGAAGTTCGGATAGTTCTCCTGCGCCTCGAACAAGCCGAACACGCGTTCCACCGGCGCGTCGATGTCGATCGTCTCGTGCACGTCGATCATGCTGCCGCCCACATTGCGCATGATGGGCTTGTTCGTCGCGGTGCGGTACAGCAACGCGCTGCCCAGCAGACCGCCGAGCACGCCGAGCGCGGAACCGCGCGTCACGCCGCGGATCAGCACGGCACCCATGACGCCCGTCAGCAGCCGCGTCGCCGGCGACCAGTGCTCCTGCCGCAGATCGATCTTTTTCCAGTCGCCGGCGCGTGAGAGATGCGACGTCGCGCGCAGCGACGGATCGTCGTCGTTCCGCTCGACCAGCATGTCCGAAACATCGTGCACGCCCGGCGTGGACTGGACCGCGCGCACCAGCGACTCGTGCTTCTCGTGCGGAACGTGTCCGTGCAGTAGCGCCTTGCCCTCGTTCACCGTGATCCCGACGCCGGGCGTCTTGCCGAGCGTGCGTTGCACGGTCTGGCGCACCTGGCGGATCAGGACCTTGTCCTGTTCGATTTCGCCGCGCAGAACGTCCATCACCTTGTCGGCGTATTTCCGGATGGTGGAGGTCAAGTCGCTGCGCGGCTCGCGCGTTTCCTCGACCACCTGCTCGGCCCGCGACGCGGTTTCGCGTGGAGCGTTGACGGTCGGGATGTGGGCGGCGCGTTTCCGCCGTTTGCTCAGTAGATAGCCCCCTCCGGCGACGACCGCGGTTGCTGCCACCGCGAGCAGCGCCACTCCGGCGGTCTTGTCGGAGGCCTTCCCCGAGGCGATTCGCTGTGACCTGTTGACCAGGCTCGCGGCGCCGTCGGCCAGCGCGGAGATCACGGCCTGCGAGGGAGAACGGTGAAGTGGGTTCATCGGGAGACCTCCTGCGTACGATGGGCCAATTCCAGATGGACCATTCTGGCCGGCGGGTCGCCTCCGCGCTGTCAGTAGTCCACCGCATCGCGGATCAGCGGACAGGTCATGCAGTGACCGCCGCCCCGGCCCCGGCCCAGCTCCGAGCCCGAGATCGTCACGACCTCGATGCCTTCCTTGCGCACCAGCGAGTTCGTGAACGTGTTGCGATCGTAGGCATAGACGACGCCTGGGGAGGCGCACACGAGATTGGCGCCGCTGTCCCACTGCGTTCTTTCGCGCATGTAGGCGTTGCCGCCGGTCTCGACCACGCGCAGCTTCTTGAGCCCGAGCGCCGCGGCGATCACGTCGACCAGCGGTTTCTTCTCCTCGATCACTTCGTATCCGCGTCCCGCGTCGGCCGGTCGCAGGGTGAACGGATGAATCTGGTTGACGATGTCGGGATGCAGCAGCACGCAATCGCGGTCCGCGAACGTGAACACGGTGTCGAGATGCATCGCGGCGCGCAGCTTGGGCATGGCGGCGACGATGACCTGGGTCACCGCCTTCTTCTCGAACAGTTTCAGCGCAAGCTGCGTGATGCCCTGGCGGGACGTTCGCTCGCTCATGCCGATGAGCATCGTGCCCTTGCCGATCGGCATCACGTCGCCGCCCTCGATCGTCGACATTCCCCATGACTGCGTCGGATCGCCCCACCACACGTTGACCTTGCCCGCGAAGTCGGGATGGAACTTGTAGATGGACGTCGTGAGGATGGTTTCCTCGTGGCGCGCCGGCCAGAACAGCGGATTCAGCGTCACGCCGCCGTAGATCCAGCAGGTCGTGTCGCGCGTGTACAGCGTGTTCGGCAGCGGCGGCAGCAGGTATTCGGTGATGCCGAGCGAATCTCGCACCAATGCCATCGTCCCGCTCGCCCCGGGGAATTCGTGGGTGGACAGTCCGCCGATCAGCGTTTCGGCCAGATCGCGTGGCTGCATCTTGTCGAGGAAGTCGCGCACCTCGTTCACCAGCCCACCGCCCACTTCGTTGACGGTGATCTGGTTGTCGAGGATCCATTTGCGCGCCTCGGGAATGGCGACCGTCTCGGCGAGCAGGTTGTGCATCTCGACCACGTCGATGCCGCGGTCGCGCATCTTCTGGATGAAATCGAAATGATCGCGCTTGGCGGTCTCGACCCACATCACGTCGTCGAACAACAATGCGTCGCAGTTCGTCGGCGTGAGCCGCTGGTGCGCGCGTCCCGGCGCGCAGACCATTACTTTGCGCAACTGCCCCACCT
>JAEZCR010000056.1 GCA_023433465.1 Pseudomonadota bacterium
GTGCGGACCGCCCGCGAGCGCACCGGCTCCAGCGACCGCCTGCTCGTGCCGCACGGGGAATCCCTGCGGCTCATCGACGCGGCGACCATCCACTGGCTCGAGGCCGACGACAACTACGTGCACGTGCACACGCCTGGCGGCCGGTTCATGCTCCGGCGCACGCTTTCCGACCTGCTCACGCAGCTCGGCGAGCAACGCTTCGCGCGCATCCACAAGTCGGCCGCGATCAACCTGGCGCAGATCGACCGGCTCGTGCCGCTGTTCAAGGGAGACCACGAAGTGCGGCTGCGCGATGGAACCGTGCTCAGGCTCAGCCGCCGGTTCAAGGACGACCTGTTCGCCCGCCTGCCCCGCTGAATCCCCGCGCGCCCCCCGCCCCGTCCCGCTTGCCACATTGTCGTCGCGGACATCGCGCGGCCCCACCACGCTTCCCGCGTACAAAGGGAGAGCGTCCATGAATCCTGACACGAGCGCATCGGCGAACCGCTACGACTTCCTCGACTGGCTGCGCGTGCTCGCGATATTCCTGCTGCTGTTCTTTCACACCGGCATGCTGTTCGTGGGCTGGGGCTGGCACATCACCAATGCCGAAACGATCCCCGCCCTCGTGTGGCCCATGGACATCGCGCACCGGCTGCGCATGCCCCTGCTGTTCGTGATCGCCGGCGCAGGCATGTGGTACGCGCTGCAGCGCCGCAGCATCGGCGCCTTCACCCGTGAACGCACGCTGCGGCTGCTCGTGCCGGTCGTCGCCGGAATGTTCCTGATCGTGCCGCCGCAGGTCTTCGTGGAACGCATCGCGCAAGGCGAATGGCACGGCGGTTACCTGCAGTTCATGACGGACCGTGTCCTGCAGTTCGAGCCCTATCCCGCCGGCAACTTCAGCTGGCACCACCTGTGGTTCATCGTCTATCTGTTCGTGTACGTGCTGCTGTTGCTCCCGCTGATGGCCTGGTGGCGGCGCGCGCGTCCCGTGATCCGTCCCGCCGCATGGTTGTTCGCGCTCGGACTGCCGCTCGGCATCAACGAGGCGCTGCTCAAGCCGCACTTCCCCGAGACCCACAATCTCACGAGCGACTGGTACATCTTCATCCACTATCTACTGCTGACGGGCTACGGATTCGTGCTGGCCAGCATGCCGGGCGTGTGGGACTGGCTCGCGGCGAAGCGGCACTGGGCGCTGGGGATCGGGGTGGGCGTGCTCACCGCACTCCTCACGATGTTCGCCACCGGCATCGTCGACCACGACACCATCACGGATCACGTGCTCGCCAATGTCTTCACCTGGGCCTGCCTCATGGCGTTTCTCGGCTACGGCCGAAAGCACCTGAGCTTCAGCAATCCGCTGCTGCGCTGGGCGCGCGATGCGAGTTACCCGGTGTACATCCTTCACCAGACGGTGATCATCGCGATCGCGTACTTCGTGATCCAGTGGACCTGGAGTCCCGGGGCGAAATACTGGCTGGTGCTGGTGACCACGCTGCTCGCGTGCGTGGTGATTTACGAGGTGATTCGCCGCGTCGCGCCGCTGCGCTTCCTGTTCGGCATGAAGCCGGCGCGCGATCCCGCGCGGTCCGGGACTCTCAGTTCCCCGGCGAAGACGAGTAGAGGGGTTTCTTGAGTTTCCAGCGTTTGTGCGACCAGGGCCAGTCGGCGGGCGCTTCGTGGATCTGGGCTTCGACCATGCGCGCGTAGCGGGCCGTGAATTCGCCCGCGGGCAGCTGCTCGCCCGCCGCCGCGAGCGGCGCGAATTCGACCTCGTAGCGCCCGCGCGCGACGCGCCGCAGTTTCACGAACAGCGCCGGGTACCGCGCGGTGCGCGCGATTTCCTCTGGGCCCAGGAAAAACGCCGTATCGCGATTGAGGAACCTGAGCCACTGCTTGCGCTCGCTCGTGACCGGCTCCTGGTCCGCCAGCATCGCGATCACGCGCGGCTCGCCGCGCTTCTTGATGATGTCGCCTAACAACTCTGGCGCCGGGATCAGACGCGCGCCGAATCGGCTGCGCAGCGCGAGCATCTCGCGTTCGGCCCAACTGTCGACCAGCGGTTTGTACGCGGCGTCGACCGGCATTCCGAGCTTGGAGAGGCTGAGCAGCAACCACTCCCAGTTGCACTGATGCCCGGCGCACAACAGGACGGGTTTGCCCTTGGCGACCTCCTCGCGGACGAGCTCCGGATTCCGCAGCCGCACACGATGCTCGAGCTCCGCCGACGTGAGCCGCGGCGAGTGGATGATTTCGACCAGCATGTCGGCGAAGCCGCGGTAGTAGTCGCGGATCACGAGCTCCCGCGTGGCGTCATCCCATTCGGGAAACGCCTTCGTGAGATTGGCGACGACGACGTGGCGGCGATACGGAAAGACCTTCCAGGCGCACCAGGCCATCAGTCGCGCGATCGGATACCAGAGCGCGAGCGGGATCCGGGACAATGCGCGGATCCACAATGAAGATTTCGCGGGCGAAGCGGCTTCGGGAATGGCGAGCGGCGCGCCGCTGACTGGATTCGGAGATTTCGGCACGCTCTGGTTCACGGCGCGGCATGTTACGTCGAAAAAAGAAAGGCCGTCATCGAGACGGCCTTGCCTGTGATGGTGCCCCCAGTCTGATTCGAACAGACGACCCCATCATTACGAATGATGTGCTCTACCAGCTGAGCTATAGGGGCGAATCCTCAGAGGGCGCGCATTCTAATGGCGTGAGGTGAGCGATGGAAGCGCCAGTGTCCTCGCGACAGGAGCAAGGGGAGCCCTGAATCCTTTATTTCGTCGCCTCGCGCGGTTCAGGCCGCGTTTTTGCGACGGAGTTTGATGACGAGCTCGATGCCGTCGACCTGCATGCCGGGCGGTGGCTCGGGCAGGCGATGGAATTCGACGTCGCGCAGCGAGACATCCATCAGCGCGCCGGTATCGAGGTCGTGGAAGTGGTAGTGCGAATCGGTGTTCGAATCGAACCAGCAGCGGTCACTGCCGACCGAGAGCTGGCGGATGAGACCCGAGGCCGCGAACAGATTGAGCGTGTTGTACACCGTCGCCTTCGAGACACGCAGGCCCTGGCCACGGAGGCCAGCGAGCACTTGCTCGGCGGAGAGGTGTTGCGGACGACCCAGCAGGAGCGCCGCGATCCGCAGGCGCTGGGCGGTAGGTCTTACGCCATGCCCCAGTAGCCGCTGGGTCAGAGCCTCGTGGGATACGGGTTCGGTGTCCAGGTGCGACATGCCGCGGGAGTATACGCCCGGACTCCCGTCGACTGGCAAATGGCCTCGAAGCCGCCATTTTTGCGGCTCGGCGGCGGACGGCCGCGGAGGGAGCATGAGCCCATGACCCGCCCCGCCGGATTCACACTCACCGAATTGCTCTTCGCCATGGCGGTCCTGGCCGTGGTCGCCGGCATGTGCGTCCCGTCGATCGAAGGCACGCTGCGCCGGGGCGCCGTGCGCGCCGCTTCGCTGGAAATCGCGGGGGCGCTGGCGCAGGCCCGCGCCGCATCGATCACGGGCAATCGGCGCGGGACCTTCTGCCTGGCCGGAGCCAGTGGCGCATGCCTCGAGGCCCCTGCGGCCGCCGCCGGCTGGCAGGTGCGCGTCGACGACGCCGGCGGGCCACGCGTGGTCGCGCGGGGAACTCTGCCGCGCGGCGTGCTGCTGGTGAGCAATCGCGCCAGCGTGCATTTCTGGCCGGCGGCGTCCGCGGGATCCACGACCACGCTAACTATCTGCGATGGAGCCGGGCGCGCGCCGGGGCGCCAGCGCGTGGTGAGCCAGACGGGGCGCGTACGTTCGCACTCCGCACCCGCACCGGCGGGTTGCCCATGAGCGCGCCCCGGCGGGCTGTCCCGGCCAGGCCGGCATCCGCGGCCGGCTTCACGCTCGTCGAAGCCCTGATCGCGATGTTCGTGCTCGCGATCGGACTGCTCGGCTGCGCGTCGCTGCTCGCGTGGAGCCTGTTCGAAAGCGGCGCGGCGCTGCGGCGCGAGCAGGCGCTGGTGGTCGCGAGCGACCTCGCGGAACGGGTGCGCGCGAACGGTGGCGTTCCGGATGCCGCGGAGCTCGCCGACTGGCGGACGCAGATCGGCACTTACGCTCGCATGCTCGTGGCGCTGGAAACGTCGTTCGCGGTCGAGCCGCCGGCAAGCCCCGCGGACCTTGAACGCATCGACATCGCGTTGCGATGGCGCGAGCCCCGCGCCGCCGGCGGCAGCGCTTCGCTCGTGATGCGCATTCACCGACGGCCGCGGATCGATTGACCACTCATGCGCCGCGCGAAGAACAGTGGATGGTCCCTGCTCGAGCTCATGATCGGGCTCGCGATCGCGAGTATCGTGCTCACCGGCGCGATCTCGCTGTTCGTCCACAGCCGCGATCTGCTCGAAGCGAACGAAAGCGTGGCGCGGTTGCAGGACCAGGCCCGGCACGCGCTCTCGGTCATCGTGCGGGACATCGAGCTCGCCGGGTCGTACGGCTTCGGACTCGAGCCTCGAACGCTTCGCGTCGTGCGTGGCGGCGACCCGTCGCTCGCGATCGCGTCAGGCGAGGAACTGCGTCAGGGCGCGCCGCCCGTGCCGTTGCCGGAGTCGATTCACGACTGCGGCGAGAATTTCGCGGTCGATCTTTCACGTCGCGTCGAAGGCACCAACAATCGCTTCGCTGCGGGAGTCGGCGCTTCGCGCTGTACGCCCTCGGCTTCGGCGGGCGGCGCCGTGATCGGCGCCGACAGTCTCACCGTGCGTCACGCGACCGGAAGCGCCGCGCCGACGGCCGGCAGGCTGCAGCTCTTTTCGAACCGCTTCGCCACGCAGTCGGGGCAGGTGCTGTTCGCGGACGGCCGAGCACCGGGACCATCCTCCGTCGACCAGCGAACCTTCGACGTCGTCGTGCGGACTTACTACGTGGCGCGCAACTCGGTGGAACGCGCAGGGTGGCCGGCATTACGCGCGAGGACTTTGACGTCGATCGCGGGCGCACCGGGATTCCGCGACGAGGAGATACTCCCCGGAGTCGAGGATCTGCAGGTGCAGTTCGGCATCGCGGAATCCGCGACCAGCGACACCGTGACGCGCTTCGTGGATCCGGAAGCGACCGAACTACTCGCGAGTCCGCCGCGTGCCGTGCGCGTCTGGATGCGTATCCGTGCGGAATCCACCGAGCGCGGCTTTCGCGAGGATCGCGCCTGGCGGTACGCGGATACCGAGTTCGCGACGACGTCGGACGATCGGGACATCCGGCGCGTGCTCGTGTCCCGGACCGTGAACCTGCCCACGGACGGTGGCCGATAGTGCGCGCGCGCTCGCGCGGCGCCGCGCTCGTGATGAGCCTGTTGCTGCTGGCCCTGCTCACGATGTTCGCGCTCGCGGCGGCCAGCTCCGCGCGCATCGAACGCGCGCTGGCTTCGAACGAATTGTTTCGCGAGAATGCGGCGAACGCCGCGCGCGCCGGCATCGAGCTCGCGATGCTCGAGCTGCTGTCGACGGCGAGTCCGGACCTGGCTCCGTCGCTGCAACGGCGAGTGACGCTCGGCGAAGGCGCCGGGTTCGAGGTGCGCGTGCGTTTTGCCGGTTACGAAACAAACCTGCCGCAGGAGTCCGCCGTGTTGCTGGTCGGGGCACATTTCGAGATCACGAGTTCCGGGCGCTCCGGACGCGGCGCGTTCGAGGCGTTGTCGAGTGGATTGATGATCGTCGTCCCGGCTCCCGCGGTTCTGGTCGAATCGCTCGCGGACACACCGGGACGCGGCGCGGCCGCGTGCGGAATCGTCGCGGGCAGCCGGTGTTTCCGGGCCGGAGATTCGCTCACCACGTTCCGCCTTCGCACGCCAGCCAGCGACGCGAGCTCATGAAACGCGGATTCACGCTCATCGAAATCCTGACGGTGGTCGTCGTGCTCGGCGTGCTCGCGGCGGTGGCCATACCCTCATGGCGGCAACATGTGTTGCGCACGCGGCGCGCCGACGCGAAAGAGTTGTTGATCAAGCTGCAGGTCGCGCAGGAGGATTTCTTCGGACGTCATGCGCGCTATGCGACCACGGGCGAGTTGTCCCTGCCCCCGCCCACGGGCCTTGGCATGGCAGCGAACAGCGGCGACGCCAACTACCGCATCGAGGTCACGACCGCACCCGACGGGCTCGCGTTCGACGCGACCGCGCGCGCGGCGGCCGCGCAGTCGGACGACACGTTCTGCGCGACGTTCACGATCAATCACCTGGGTATGCGCGGCGCGACCGACGCCACCGGCGCCGATCGCTCGCTCGACTGCTGGCGTTAGGAGGACTCGGCCGTGCGGCGCAGCTGCCGCGGCAGGGAAAAGACCACGCGTTCTTCGCGGCCGTGTTGCTCCTCGGCGGGTGAGCCGCCCCACTCGCGCAGCCGCGCGATCACCTGCTGAACCAGTTCCTCGGGGGCCGACGCGCCCGCGGTGACACCCACCGCGTTCTTGCCTTCGAACCACTCGCGCTCGAGGAACGAGGCATCGTCGATCAGGTATCCCCGGCGTCCGGCACGCTCTGCGAGTTCGCGCAGGCGGTTGGAATTGCTGCTCGTGATCGATCCGACGACGAGGAGTACGTCGCAATGGGCGATGAGCTCCTTCACCGCATCCTGGCGATTCTGCGTGGCGTAGCAGATGTCCTCGCGGCGCGGGCTCGCGAGCGTCGGGAAACGCTCACGGAGTGCCTGAACGATGGCGGCGGTGTCGTCCACCGACAGTGTCGTCTGCGTCACGAACGCGAGACGCTCGGGATCGCGCACGTCGAGCCGGCGCGCCTGATCCACGTTTTCGATGAGATGCATGTGGCCGCCGTTCGAATCATCGAAACGGCCCATCGTGCCTTCCACTTCCGGATGTCCCGCGTGACCGATCAACACCACGTCACGGCCCTCGCGCGCATACCGTGCGACCTCCATGTGCACCTTGGTCACGAGCGGGCACGTCGCATCGAACACGGTGAGCCCGCGGCGCTCCGCCTCGTTCGCGACGGCCGCCGAGACGCCATGCGCGGAGAAGATCACCGTGGCGCCATCGGGAACCTGGTCGAGCTCTTCGACGAACACCGCGCCGAGTCCGCGCAGCCGTTCGACCACGTGAACGTTGTGCACGACTTCGTGCCGCACGTAGATAGGGGCGCCGAACATCGAGAGCGCGCGCTCGACGATGTCGATGGCCCGGTCGACGCCGGCGCAGAATCCGCGTGGATTGGCGAGCAGGATCTTCACGCCTGGTCCTTCGCCGCGCGCTTCTCGCGCCTCGATTCGAGCAGCACGTCCAGGATCACGAGCACCGCGCCGATCGTGATGGCGGAGTCCGCCACGTTGAAGGCCGGGAAGTACGAGCCGCCCCAATGCACCTGCAGGAAGTCCACGACGTAGCCGTGTTCGAGCCGGTCGATCACGTTGCCGACGGCGCCACCGAGGATCAGCGCCAGGCCGCAGGCGAGCAGTCCCTGCGTGGCGATCGACACGGTGCGCAGCCAATACACGAACGCGACCGACGCGCCGATCGCGAACAGCGAGAACGCCCAGCGCTGCCAGCCGCCCGCGTCCGCGAGGAAGCTGAACGCCGCGCCGGGGTTGTGCGCGCGCACGATGTTGAACACCGGCAGGATGTAGATCGACTCGCCGAGCACCATGCCCTTCTCGATCCAGAGCTTCGTCAGCTGGTCGAGGATGACCACGAGCGCGGCGATCCACAACCAGCGGATGCCGCTTTCCTTCCAGTGCGCGGGTTTCGGGTGATCGCTCATGCCAGTTGCCTCGACTCGCCCGGCTCGTCGAGGTTCTCGACACAACGCGCGCAGATCGTCGGATGCTCGGGATCCGAGCCCACCTCGGGCCGGTGGTGCCAGCAGCGCTCGCACTTCGGCGCGGTGGAGGCCTGCACGCGGATCCACACGCCGCCCTCCTTCGCGATGTCGGAAACTTTGATGGCGCCCACCGGCGGGCCGGCGGCATTGCTCACGCGCTTCACCGTCGCGGCGGAGGTGATGAGCAGGAAGCGCAGCTCCTCGCCGAGCGCCATGAGCTTCTCGCGGAACTCGTCTTTCGCGAACACTTCGACCTCGGCATCGAGCGAGCCACCGACAGATCCTTCCACGCGCAGCTTCTCGAGCTCCTGCGCCACGGCGGCCTTGAGCTGGATGAACATGTTCCAGTCGACCGTGTCGGCCGCGCCGGAAACGGCCGGCAGCTTGTGCCAGGTTTCGAGGAACACCGACTCGCCACGTTTGCCCGGGATGAACTGCCAGATCTCGTCCGTCGTGAACGACAGGATCGGCGCGAGCCAGCGGACCATCGCTTCGGCGATGTGATACAGCGCGGTCTGCGCCGAGCGGCGCGCCTTGCTCTTCTTCGGCGTCGTGTAGAGCCGGTCCTTCAGCAGGTCCAGATAGAAGCCGCCCAGGTCCGCGACGCAGAAGTTGAGCACCTTCTGGTAGATGAGGTGGTACTGGAAGCCGCGGTACGCCTCGACGATTTCTTCCTGCAGTGCCGCCGTGCGTGCGATGGCCCAGCGATCGATCGCCACGAGTTCCTCGACCGGAACCGCATCGGTCGCAGGATCGAATCCCGCGAGGTTGCCTAACAAGAAGCGCACGGTGTTGCGCATGCGGCGATAGGAATCGGACATGCGCTTCAGGATCTCGTCCGACAGCGCCATCTCGTTCGAATAGTCGGTCGCCGCGATCCACAGGCGCAACACGTCCGCGCCCGAGGTCGCCATGACCTTCTGCGGCACGATCACGTTGCCCAGCGACTTGGACATCTTGCGGCCCTTCTCGTCGACCGTGAATCCGTGCGTGAGCACGGACTTGTACGGCGCGCGCTCGTACAGCGCCTCGGACATCAGCAGCGACGAATGGAACCAGCCGCGATGCTGGTCGGAACCTTCGAGATAGATCTCGACCGGCGGCTTCACTTCGTCCGGATGCGTGTAGTGCACGCACTCGTGCGACAGGCCAGAGTCGGCCCACACGTCCATGACGTCCGAGACCTTCACGTAGCTGTCAGCGTCGTCGCCCAGCAACTCGCGCGGATCGAGATCGAACCAGGCTTCGATGCCGACCTGTTCCACCCGTTTCGCGACTTCGAGGATCAGTTCCTGCGTGCGCGGATGCAGTTCCTCCGTTTCCTTGTGGATGAACAGCGTGATCGGCACGCCCCAGGTGCGCTGGCGCGAGAGGCACCAGTCGGGACGGTCGCGGATCATGTTGTAGATGCGTTGCTCGCCCCAGGACGGGTACCACTGCACCTTCTGGATGTCTCGCAGCGCATTCGCGCGCAAGCCTTTCTGGTCCATGCTGATGAACCATTGCGGCGTGGCGCGGAAGATCACCGGCGTCTTGTGGCGCCAGCAATGCGGATAACTGTGCGAGATCGGTTCGTGCTTGAGCAGGCGGCCGCGCGAGGACAGCAGCTCGACGATGACCTTGTTCGCCTCGTCGACCTTGGTGCCCGCGACGAACGGCGTCCCTTCGCGGAATCGTCCGTCGCCCAACACCGGGTTGTCGACCGGCAGGCTGTATTTCTGCCCGATCGCGAAGTCTTCCTGGCCGTGCGCGGGAGCGGTGTGTACGGCGCCGGTGCCCGCGTCGAGCGTGACGTGATCGCCGACAATCACCGGCACGTGTTTCGGCAGGAACGGATGTTCGAGCTGCAGATGTTCGAGCGCCTTGCCCTCGAACTGCACGAGCACCTGCCCCTTGCCGAGGCCATAACGCTTGAGGCACGCGTCGAGCAGCTCGTTCGCGAGGACGAGTAGTTCGGACTGCCCGTTGCGCGAGACCCAGAGCAGCACGTATTCGATCTTCTCGCCCAGCGCGACCGCCTCGTTCGCCGGCAGCGTCCAGGGAGTCGTGGTCCAGATCACGAGCGAGGCCGGCTGCGTGCCGAAAACTTCGGGATTCACGCCCACGCGGCGTGCGAGATCCGCCGTGTCGTGCACGCGGAACTCGACGTCGATCGACGGCGAGGTCTTGTCCTCGTATTCGACTTCGGCCTCGGCGAGCGAGGAGCGGCAGTCGAGGCACCAGTGGACCGGCTTGGCGCCCTTATAAAGGTGTCCGTTGCGGATGATGTGGCCGAGCGCGCGGATCTGCTGCGCTTCGAAACGTGGGTCCATCGTGAGATACGGACGATCCCAGTCGCCGAGCACGCCGAAGCGTTTGAAATCCTGCCGCTGCAGGTCGACCTGTTCGGCCGCGAACTTGCGGCACGCCGCGCGGAATTCCTTCGCGTCGAGCTTGTTGCCCACGCGGCCGAACTTCTTCTCGATCTGGTGCTCGATGGGCAGCCCGTGGCAGTCCCAGCCCGGGATGTACGGCGAGTCGTAGCCGTCCATCTGGTGGGACTTCACCACGATGTCCTTGAGCACCTTGTTCAGGAAATGCCCGAGGTGCGCGGCGCCGTTCGCGTACGGCGGGCCGTCGTGCAACACGTACCGCGGCCGGCCGCGCGAGACCTCGCGAATCTTCTGGTACAGCCCCTTGCTCTCCCACTCGGCGAGAATCTTCGGCTCGCGCTGCGCGAGGTCGGCCTTCATCGGAAAGCCGGTTTCGGGAAGGTTTATGGTGCTCTTGTAATCGGCCACTGACGTTCTCGCCTGTCTCTGACTAACCAACTTGTCCAACCGTCTTCAGGATGCGGCGCGCTTCCGCCGCGTCCTCGTGCATCTTGCGCACGAGCGCGTCCAGATCCGCGAACTTCTCCTCGTCGCGGATCTTCGCGACGAACTCCACCTCGAGATCGCATCCGTAGAGCGACCCCGAATAATCGAACACGTGCGCTTCGAGCAGCGGCTCGGTGCCATTCACCGTCGGCCGGAACCCGAGACTCGCCACGCCCGCGTGCGGCACGTGCGTGTGCGAACCCTCGATGCCGCGCACCCGCACCGCGTAGATGCCGGTGAACGGCAGCTTGCGGCGGCGCATGCGGATGTTCGCCGTGGGATACCCCAACCGGCGACCGAGCTGCTCGCCCCGCACCACGCGCCCGTACATCGAGTACGGCCTCCCGAGCAGGTCGCGCGCGCGCTTGAAATCCGCCGCGGCCAGCGCGGCGCGCACTCCGCTCGAGCTCACGCGCACGTCGTCGATGCACACCGACGGAACGAGCTCGAGCGCGAACTTCCCCGCGTCCGCCGCCGCGCGCAGCAGCGCCACGCTGCCCGCGCCTCCACGGCCGAAGCGAAAATCCTGCCCCACCACCACCGCGGATACCGCGAACCGGTCGGTGAGCAACCGCACGAACTCCTCGCCCGTGAGCTGGCGCAGCTTCTCGTCGAAGCGCAGCACACACACGCCGTGCAGGTCCGAGCGCTCGAGCACGCGCCAGCGCTCGCGAAAATCCGTGAGTCTCGCGGGCGGGTCCTGGGCGGCGAGGTATTCGCGCGGCAGCGGCTCGAAGGTCAGCATCATCGCCGGCTTCGCAAGCTGCTTCGCGATGCCGCAGGTGGCGGCGATCAGCGCGCCATGCCCGAGGTGGATGCCGTCGAAGCTGCCGATCGTGATCGCAGCGCCGCGGTGCTCCGGCTTCAGGCCCTGCAATCCACGAATGAACTCCATGGCGATTATGCCCCGGCCACGTTGCGCACGTGGCGCAAACGGGCCCCGGCCAGCATCAGCGCGGCGAAATAGGTCGCGGCGCCGGCCACCACGCACAGCGCGAGACGCCCGGCCCGCTCCCAGGCGGGCTGTTGCAGCCAGCTCGACAGGTCGCCACCCAGCCATACCAGCACGGCCGCCATGATGGCGTTCGCGAAGACCACGCGGGTCAGCAACGCGCCCCAGCCCGGCCGGGCCTTGTAGACCCCGCGCTGCTTGAGGCCCCACCACAGCAACGTGGAATTGAGCGCCGCGGACACGCAGGTGGACGTCGCGATCAGGATGTGTGGATAGGGAAAGCCGAAGTGCTGCGCGGGCAGCACCACGCCGACGTTGAGACCCATGCCCACGCCGAGCGCGATGAGGCCGACCCGCACCGGGGTCTTCGTGTCCTGGCGCGCGAAGTATCCCGGCGCGAGCACCTTGACCAGGCTGAATCCGACGAGCCCCCACGAGTAGGCCATCAGCGCGTAGCTAGCCATCCGCACGTCGTGCGCCGTGAAGGCGCCGTAGCCGAGCGTCGTCGCGGTCAAGGGGCCCGCGAACACCAGCATCGCAACCGCGGCGGGCGAAATCAGCACGATCACGAGGCGCAGCGCCCAGTCGAGCGTGCCCGTGAAATGCTCCATCGTGTCCGAGGCGTGGTGGCGCGACAGCGCCGGCAGGATCACGGTGGCGAGCGCGATGCTGAACACGCCGAGCGGGAATTCCATGAGCCGGTCCGCGAAATACAGCCAGGACATGCTGCCGGTGATCAGGAAGCTCGCGATGATGGTGTCCAGCAGCAGGCTCACCTGCGCGACGGAGGATCCGAAGATGCCGGGCAGCATGAGTTTGCCGATACGTCGCACGCCCTCCGCCGCGGGCTTCCAGCGCGGCCGCCGGAACAGGCCGAGTTTGACGACGGCCGGGATCTGGAACCCGACCTGGAGCAAACCACTCAGGAACACGCCCATCGCGAGCGTCACGCCCGGGTTGTCGGTATGCGGCGCGATCCAGATCGCGAACACCACCATGACCACGTTCATGATCACCTGCGTGTAGGCAGGCAGCGCGAAGCGGTTGTAGCTGTTGAGCACGCCCGAACACAACGCGCTCAGCGAGATGAACAGTAGATAGGGGAACGTCCAGCGCAGCATGGACGTGGCCATGTCCCACTTGTCCGGCCGGTCGTGCCAACCCGGCACGAAGGCGAGGATGATGAGCGGCGCCGCGATGACGCCGATGACCGTGATGACGAACAGGATCACGGCGAAGGTGCCCGCGACGTCCTCGACCAGGCCCTTCACCTCCTCGTGGGGGCGCTTGACCTTGTACTCGGAGATGACGGGAACGAAGGCCTGGGAGAACGAGCCCTCCGCGAACAGGCGGCGCAGGAAGTTCGGGATCTTGAAGGCCACCAGCCAGGCGTCCATGAACGCGCTGGCGCCGAAGGCGACCGCGTAGACGATCTCGCGGGCGAGGCCCGTCACGCGCGACACCAGTGTCGCGATACCCGTGACCGCCGTGCTCTTGAAGATCCTACCGCTCAATCCGCAACCACCCGGAAAATAAGGGAAAAACCGAACAGGCCGCGCACTATACCGGATGCGCTCCCAGAGCGTTGACAAGGTAGGGGTCGGTGAGCACACTACGCGGCCTTCAAAAGACCCGGATTCCCTGGAGAACTGTTCGTGGCGAATACCAAGTCGGCCGAAAAAGCCGCCCGTCGAGCTGAAACCAACCGCACCCGCAACGTCGCGCTTCGTTCGCGCATGCGTTCGGCCCTGCGCAAAGTCAACGACGC
>JAEZCR010000058.1 GCA_023433465.1 Pseudomonadota bacterium
GTTGCAGGCCGGGCTGGAAGAGCTCCGCGCGGATGACGAGGGCCATGAGGCCGCCGACGAAGAACATCACGCACGCGAAGATCAGGTACATCGTGCCGATGTCCTTGTGGTTCGTCGCGAAGACCCAGCGACGCCAGCCGTGGGCCGGGCCGTGTGCATGATCGTGATCGTGGGCGTGGGAATCGGCTGTGTGTTCGTGTGCCATGTCTAACTTCTCGTCTGAAACTTACTGCGTGACGGTCGTCGTGGGGGCCACGGCGACGGTCGCGGACTGAACGGGCGCGGTGGGCGAGGCGCCGGCGAGCTGCGCCTCGGCCTTCTTGGCGCGCAGCCACTCTTCGAATTCGGCCGGCGACTTCACCTCGACCACGATCGGCATGAAGCCGTGGTCGCGGCCGCAGAGCTCGGCGCACTGGCCGCGGTAGATGCCGGTCTTGTCGGCGTCGACCTGCACCCAGATCTCGTTCACGAAGCCCGGGATCGCGTCCTTCTTCATGCCGAACTCGGGCACCCACCAGGCGTGGATGACGTCGTGCGCCGTGAGCAGGAAGCGGACCTTCTGGCCGGCCGGGATGACCAGCGGGTTGTCCACGTCGAGGAGGTAGTTAGGAACCTTGTTCGGATCGACACCCGAGCCGAGCTGGCGGGCGGCGTCACTGTCGCGCGCGAGCGTCGAGAACAGGCTGACGTCCTCGCCGAGGTATTCGTACTGCCACTTCCACTGGTAACCCGTGACCTTGATGTTGAGATCGACCTCGCCCATGTCCTCGATCTCGATGAGCGTGCGCGCGATCGGGATGGCCATGCCGACCAGGATCGCGATCGGGATGACGGTCCAGATGATCTCGACCTTCGTGCTGTGCAGGAGCGTCGTGTCGGCTTCCGCGCCTTTCGAGCGCCGGAACTTCACCATCGAATAGATCATCACGCCGAACACCACGACGGCGAGCGCCACGCACACCCACAGGATGAGCATGTGCAGGCTGTAGATCTTGCGGCTCAGGATCGTCACGCCCTCGGGCATGTTGAGCCCGTCCCAGGCGTGCGCGCTGGAACCCAGCACGGCGAACAAAGTGGCGGATGCGGCCTGAATGAACCGGCGCGCGCTGGCGTTCTTCATGTGAAAGCTCATCGATGACCTCAAGAAAACTTAGTCCGGTGAACCGGTGCGCGGCAGTGCCGGCGACTGGTTCATGTCACCTATCAGGCGCCGAAGATTGGCGGCCAGGTGGCGACGCTCCTCCTCTGTCAGAAACTTTCCTACCTCGTAGGCCCGGCCATGCGACTCGATGACGAGCTGGCCGCGCTGGAGGGGCGATTTTGTGCGCAGGATTTTAACCCGTGCCCAGTGGCGCGGGAACACGACGCGGTGCGGAGTTCCGGTTGCCCTTCCATGAAACGAATATTCGATGACGACTTCGTTCTCGGTTATGTCGATCGATTCGTGCTGGTGGCGTCTTTGCATATTCGAGTACAGCGCCCAGCCCAGCAGCGCCATCTCCGCCCCGGCGAAAGGCAGCACGAGCCAGAAACCGAGCGCGGTGGCCGCGCCTGCGACGCCGAAAGTGCCGAAACAAACAAACCCGAAGAACAGGAGCGCGCCACGCGTGCTCAGCGAGCAATGCGGAGCGAGGTCGATGTGACGGGAGGCGGCTTGCACGGGGCGCGACTATACCAGCGAATTTGCTGGATACCTCAAAGACTTACGAGATTTTTCGCGATCTCGAGGGCCCATGGTGCCGGAGGTCCGTTCGAGGCGCCGTCGGCCCCGGCCGGGACGCATCCGAGGGGCGTCTTACCGAAGCGCTGCGCGAGCGTTTCGATGTTCTCATCGATGAGCGGCATCGCCTCGGACATGCGGTTGGCGATCCAGCCCGCGAACGGAATTCCGCGCGCCCGGATGGCTTCGCGCGTGAGCAGCGCGTGGTTGAGGCAGCCGAGCCGGAATCCCACTACGAGAATCACTGGAAGCGAAAGTTTTTCGGCGACGTCGGCCATGGTTTCGGTCGCCGAGATGGGTGCGAGCCAGCCGCCGGCGCCTTCGACGATGAGCAGGTCGCTTGCGGCGGCCAGTCGCGCCTGGGCGGCGAGGATCGGGGCATGGCTGATGCTCACGCCGTCCGCCCGCGCCGCGAGGTGCGGCGAGGCGGGCTTCGACAGGAGCCAAGGATTCACGTCCTCGTAGGGTGACGGCACGTTGCTCGCGGCTAACAACTCCAGCGCGTCGTCGTTGCGCGGTCCATCGGCGGTCTCGATGACTCCCGCCGCGACGGGTTTCATCACCGCCGTGCGGAATCCGCGCGCGACCAGCGCACGCGTGAGCGCCACCGCGACCAGCGTCTTGCCGACGCCAGTGTCGGTTCCGGTGATGAAGAAGCCTTTCATGTGGATCGGGGACAGATTTATTTATCAACGATTTCATCGTCGATAAATAAATCAGTCCCCTTTTCTCCTGCGGATCTGCGCGGGGGAAATGACGGTCTCATGCGGGAAATCGTGGGGTGTCCGGCGTTCCGCGCCCCATGACGTCGCGTGGATCACTTCGTACGTCGCGGGCAGTTTTCCATCGCGCCGGAATGCTTCGTACGCGCGCGTCATGGCCGCGAGACGTCCGCGGCCGGTGAGGCCGCGCGCGCGGCCGCGCGTCACGTTGTGCGCGCCGATGGCCTTGAGCTCGCGCATGAGTCCGATCACGTCGGAATACTTCATCACGATGCGGTCGACGTCGAGCACGGGCTCGGAGAGTCCGGCGTGCATGAGCGCGCTGCCGAGTGCGTGCGGATCGAAGAAGTGATTGACATGGTTGTAGGCGGCGTCGCTCGCCGCCCAAGCGTCGCGCAGCTCGGAAAGCGTGCCCGGCCCGAAGGTACTGAAAAGAAGCAATCCGCCCGGCTTGAGCACGCGCGCGAGTTCGGCGAACACCGTGTCGAGATCGTCGCACCACTGGAGCATGAGGCTCGAGAAAACCAGGTCGAAGGCGCCGTCGCGGAATGGCAGCCGGTACGCATCCGCGCGTACACGCTCGAAGCGCCGCAGCCAGCGCGACTGCTCCTTCGCCCGCTCCAGCATGCCGGGCGCGATGTCCGCGGCGATGACCATCGCCTTGGGATACCGGCGCTTGAGCGCGCGCGATGCATGGCCGGTCCCGGCGCCGAGATCGAGCACCACCTGCGGATTCAGCTTGAGCTCGGCGACACGCGCGATGAGCTCGTTGCGCACGCGTTCCTGCAGCGCCGCCGCCGCGTCGTAGCCCGCGCTTGCTCGATCGAAGGCCTGCGCCACCGCGCGCCGGTCGAGCGAGAAGACTTCGCGCGGATCGGATGCGCTCATGCGGCCAGCGCCTCCGCCACCGCGTCGGCGAGCGCATCGACCTGCGCTTCCTCGTGCGCGGCCGACAACGTGATCCGCAGCCGCGCCGTCCCCGCCGGCACAGTCGGCGGCCGAATCGCCGTCACCAGGAATCCCCGCTCCTCGAGCGCCCTGCTCACCGCGACCGCCTTCGCCGCATCCCCCACGACGACCGGAAAGATGGTGCCTGGCACGGAAATTCCGGGAGAAGCGCCGCGCTCGAGGGCAGCGCGCAGGCGCGCTGCCAACGCCAGCACCTTCTCGCGGCGCCAGGATTCGCGCTGGCTCACGCGCAGCGCGGCGCGGGTCGCGGCGGCCACGGCGGGCGGCAGTGCGGTCGTGTAGATGTACGTGCGCGCTTTCTGGATCAGGAACTCGATGAGATCGGCGTCACCCGCGACGAACGCGCCGAAGGTTCCGAACGCCTTGCCGAACGTGCCGATCAGCACGGGCACATCCGCGCTCGACAAACCGAAGTGCTCGCAGGATCCACGGCCCGTCGCGCCGAGCACGCCGAGTCCGTGCGCATCGTCGACGATGAGCCACGCGTTCGCATCGCGCGCGGCGCGCGCGAGTTGCGGCAGCGGCGCAACGTCGCCGTCCATGCTGAACACCCCATCGGTGATCAGCAGCCGTGTCTTCGCGTTCGGCGCGGCCTTCGCGATGAGTTCGCCGGCGCGCGCAGCGTCACCGTGGGGATAACGCCGGACCTCGCCGCCACTCAGTCGGCAACCATCGATCAATGACGCATGATTGAGCTTGTCCGAGACCAACAGCGCTTTTTGATCCGCCAGTGCGTCAATGACGCCCATATTGGCCATGTAGCCGGTCGAGAAAACCAGCGCCCGCTCGCGCCCCGTGAACGCGGCCAGCTCCTCTTCGAGTGCCTCGTGTTCGACGCCGTGGCCCGTGACCAGGTGCGACGCGCCGCTTCCGACGCCTTGCGTGTTCGCCGCTTCGACGAACGCGCCCACGACGTCGGGATGCGCCGCCAGCCCGAGGTAATCGTTACTGCAGAAATTCAGCAGCCCGCCGCGCGGCATCACGCGCCGCGACCGGCGCAGGTTCTGACGCTCGAGATCCGCGAGCGCGGCGCTCAGCGCTGCCGGGTCGCGTTGCATGACTGGCCCGGGCGCGCCGGCGCGTGGGCGTGGGCGCAGCCTGGTCCGTGTACGTGCTCCGACTCACCGTGCGTGTGCTCATGAGCGCCGTTGCCGGTGGCCATCGCGGCGACTCCCGCCGGCACCAGCGGTTCGATTCCGAGCCGCGTCATCAACGCGCGATCGCGCGCGACGTCCGGGTTGCCCGTCGTCAGCAGCTTCTCGCCGTAGAAGATCGAATTCGCCCCCGCGAGGAAACACAGCGCCTGCAGCTCATCGCTCATGACTTCGCGGCCCGCGGACAGTCGCACCGACGCCTTCGGCATCACGACGCGCGCCACGGCAATCGTGCGCACGAAATCGAACGGATCGATGTCCTTCTGCCCCGCGAGCGGCGTGCCCGGCACGCGCACGAGCTGGTTGATCGGCACGCTTTCCGGGTGCTGCGGAAGATTCGCGAGCGTCGCGAGCATCGACGCGCGATCGCGCACGGTTTCACCCATGCCGACGATGCCGCCGCAGCACACGTTGAGCCCGGCCTCGCGCACCGCGGCCAGCGTGTCGAGACGGTCCTGGTACGAGCGCGTGGTGATGATCTCGCCGTAGAACTCGGGCGAGGTGTCGACGTTGTGGTTGTAGTAGTCGAGGCCGGCGTCTTTGAGTTCGTGCGCCTGTTCCGGCGTGAGCATGCCCAGCGTCGCGCAGGTTTCCATGCCGAGCGCGCGCACCTCGCGGATCATCGCGGCGACGGCTTCGACGTCGCGCTTCTTCGGCGACCGCCACGCGGCGCCCATGCAGAAACGCGTCGCGCCCGCGTCCTTCGCGGCCTGTGCGCGCACGCGAACCTCTTCGAGCGGCACGAGCTTCTCGCGCTCGAGCCCCGTGTCGTACCGCACGCTCTGCGGGCAGTACGCGCAATCCTCGGGGCAGGCGCCGGTCTTGATCGACAACAGCGTGCTCATCTGCACGGCGTTGGCCGAATGGTGCGCGCGATGGGTCTCCTGCGCGCGGTACATGAGATCGGCGAATGGCAGCGCGAACAGCGCCTCGACTTCGGCGATGGTCCAGTCGTGGCGCACGGTGGTGGCGGTCATTCCCATCCCTTTATCTATTGATTTGCAACGGTTTTCCGGCTGTTCCGCGCCGGCTGCGGCGGCGAAACTCGGGGCATGTTCCGGAGGCGCGAAGTCATTGTCAACCAGATCAGCCAGTTACGGTTGACGGGCCTACGAGCGATGTCGCGGGCGCTCGCGGCGACCCTGTTCCCGCCCCGCTGCGGGCTGTGCGGATTCCCCGGCGCGACGCTGGATCTCGATCTGTGCACCGTGTGCCATGCGGACCTGCCATGGCTGCGAACGCATGCCGCGGATCGAACCATCGCGCTGAGTTTCGAATATCCCGTCGACGCGATGATCCGGCAGCTCAAGTACCACCGCGAGTTCGCGCACGCTCGTGTGCTCGGTGTGCTGCTCGCGGAAGTCGTATGCAATCGCGGCCAACTCCTTCCGGAATTGCTCGTGCCCGTGCCGCTGCACGACGCGCGGCTGCGAGAGCGAGGCTTCAACCAGGCATTGGCCATCGCGCGCCACGCCGGCCGCATGCTCGGGATCCCGTACGCGCGCGGTGTCGTGAAACGCGTGCGCGACACGCCCTCGCAGACCGCGCTGGACGTCGCCGCGCGCCGCAGGAATGTGCGCGGCGCGTTCGCGGTGAACGGCGCGCGGGCCCTCGGCAGGTTGTCAGTCGCCGCGCACGTGGCCATCGTCGATGATGTCGTCACCACCGGCAGCACGGTGAACGAACTGCGAGCGACGCTGCTCGCCGCCGGCGTCAGGAAGGTGGAGGTGTGGGCGGCGGCTCAGGCGCGCTGAAGTCGGCCGTGAGCTCGCGGAACGACATCGACAATGCGACGACACCCAGCGCGGCGATGACGCCCAGTGACAAGACGGCGATGGCGAAGCCCACGGCCCCGAAATCGTCGTAATGCACCCAGTCGACCAGCTTCTCGAACAGCGCCGGCAGCAGGAACACGAGCAAGACGAGCCGCCATCCATTGCCGCGGGTCAGGCGCCATGCGCCCGCCGCATTCCACTTCACGCCGGTTGCCACCGCGGGAAACAGCGGCGACAGCCGTGCCGCCGGGTACCAGGCAAAGATCCCCGCGAAGAACGCCAGGCGATCGATGAACGCCTGAACCTCGGGGTCGAATGCAGGAGGCTGCGGCGCCCCCGCCTCGATGTACCGCGTATTCGTGATCGCGAACACCCCGGACGTGAGCAGTAGCGTCACCAGGGCCTGGAGCACCCACACCAGCACCACCGTGACCGCGAACAACCCCAGCATCCCGAGCGCGCGCGTGACGGATTCGTCCATCCGGTGCGATCCCATGAGGATCAGCCGATGACAACGGATCGCGAGCCAGCAGAACGAAAGTAGATAGAGCGCCGAAACGACGTGGGCGCCCGCGCCGGTCGCGGCCGCTGAGTTCCAGGCCATCGTGCAGGCGAGCAGCGCGAGCAGCGGCAGACTCAACGCACGCGCGAACTCGCCGCGGTACATCCACGGAAACGCGAACGTGCTCCAGGCGATCTTTCCCAGCGGTAGTCGCATCTTCCGGCGAGACTCAGGCCAGCCCGGCTTTCTTCAACGCCTCGATCGGCGGCCCGTCGAATCTCTCGAGCGGCACGTTTCCGGTGTACCCGATGTCCTTCATGCCGATCGGCGTCGTGTAGAACCCGCCGGCGGTGAGATCGCGGAACTTCGCGAAGAAGTTCGCGGCCGTCGCGAATTGCGGCGCTGCCCTGGCGGCCGAGCAGATGTCGTCGGCGATCGCCGCGCGCTGCGCATCGCTCACCGCGTGAAACGCCTCGCCGAACCGCTTCCGCGATTCATCGTCGATCCACGCGAGGCCCGCGAGCACGATCTCGCGATCCCCGCGCTGCTGCGGATACGGCGCGCTGATCCACTCGTCGATGAAATCCACCACGCCCACGGCCGAGGCGGCCGGCGAGACATCGTCGGCCGGGATAATGAGATCGCACAGCGCGGCGGTAGTCAGTCGGGCGCTGTCCGAAAGCGTGAGGGGCCAGGGCCCGCCCGGCTTCCACTCCTTCACGAGATCCGGGTCCGTGCCGTAACCGGCCTGGTTCGGCGCGACGTCGCGCGCGAGCGCCTCACCCGCCTGCAGCCGCAAAGACTGCGTCGCTGCGGCGACGGCCAGCATCCACTTGATCGAGGTGCGCCGGTCCATGTTCAGACTTCCTTCCGCTTCATCAGCGCGAGCATGTGATCCGACGCGCGCCAGGCCAGCGCCATGATCGTGAGCGTCGGATTCTTGTCGGCGTTGGAGCAAAGCGTCGCGCCGTCCGTGATGAACAGGTTCTTCATGTCCCAGGTCTGGCCGTAGCTGTTCGTCACGGAGTTCTTCGGATCGTTGCCCATGATCGCGCCGCCGACTTCGTGAATGATCACCCCGCCCTGCTTGATCGCCTTCCCGCCCGCCTGCGGCTTGCGCGGCAGCCGGCCGCCCATCGCCTCGATGATTTCCGCGCCCATCTTCTCCATGTGCGCGGCCTGCCCGATCTCATGCGGCGACCACTTCCAGTGAAAGCGCAGCACGGGAATCCCGAAACGATCCTTCACGTTCGGATCGAGCTCGGCGTAGCAGTCCTCGTTCGGGATCATCTCGCCGCGGCCCGAGAACCAGACGAACGAACCGTAATATCGGCGCGCGTCTTCCTTGAACTTGCGGCCGTACGAACCACCCGTCAGCCATTCGAGCCCGGACGCCGTGCCCATCTCCGGCATGCGCCGTCCGCCGCCGAATTCGAAGTGATAGCCGCGCGCGAAGCCGAGCTTCCCGGCGAGCTGTTCCTTGTACAGCCACCACGGCGAATACAGGTGTCCGAAGTCCGCGCCGTCCTCGTTGTGCAGCGGCATGTTCTCGAGCAGCGGCACCTGGCCGCCGATGCCGGCGCCCACCGTGTCCATGATGTATTTGCCGACCTTGCCGCTCGAGTTCGCGACGCCGGAATTGAGCAGGATGCGCACGGACTCGAGCGCGCTCGCGGCCAGCACGACGATGCGCGCCTTCACGCGATGCTCGGCGCCCGTCTTGCGGTCGATGTAGATGACGCCTTCGGCCTGTCCGTCCTTGCGCTTCGTGACCGCGCGCACCATCGCGTCGGTGACGATGTCCAGGTTGCCCGTGTCGAGCGCGGGCGGAATGTGCACCGTGGTCGACTGGTAGTTAGCGCGGATGGAGCAGCCGCGGCCGCAGGGCGTCGCCCAGAAACACGCCGTGCGCTTTTCCATGTCCGCCGCGAGGATGGCCTGCGCCTTCGCGTTGCCCGGATGCAGCAGCTTCGGCAGCCGCTTGTGATCGAGGCGCGTGGTGAGCACCGCGCGATGCATCGGAATGACGGGTACGCCGAGACGACCCGCGCGCTGCTGGATCAGCAGGTCGCTTACTCGTGGCTTCGGCGGCGGCAGCAACACACCCTTCGACGAGCGCGGCGTGTTCTCGAGATCCTCGTCGCCGCCGTACACACCGATGAGCATCTCGACCTTGTCGTAGTACGGCGCGAGATCCGGGTAGTCGAGCGGCCAGTCGAAACCGAGCCCGTCGCGCGTGCGCGGCTTGAAGTCGTACGCGCCGTTGCGCAGAGAGATGCGGCCCCAGTGGTTCGTGCGGCCGCCGAGCATGCGCGCCCGCCACCACTGGAACTGGCGCGCCGGATCGTCCGAGGCGCTCGTGTAGGGTTCGCCCGGAACCTGCCAGCCGCCATCGATGGTGGCGTCCCAGAACCCGAAGGGTTTCTCCGGGGTACCCGCGCCGCGCAGGGGCGCGTCGGCGCTGGTCTGCATCATCGGGGTCTCGACCGCGGGCTCGTAGCGCCGGCCGGCCTCGAGCATGAGGACCCTGGCGCCCTCCATGGTCAGCGTGTAGGCCGTCTGGCCGCCCGCCGCCCCGGATCCCACCACGATTACGTCATATGCGTTCTTGTCGGCGTCGCCGGCGGAAATGAATGGCATGGTGGGCCCGATTCTAGGTGCGGTGATGCGCGGAGTCATAGACGAAAGCTATGCGAGGGTCCGCTAGGCTCCGGGCATCTTCTATAGACCGGCTAAGCCGGCGAACCCACACCCGTGAGCGTCATCCTCAATCGCCGTCACCTCATCCAGGGCGCCATGGCCGCGGCGTTGCCGCTGTCGTTCGGCGGCTGCTCTTCGGGCGGCGCGAATGGCGGGGCGCTCGAGGTGGGTGGATTGCCGGTGACCTGCAATCTCACGCTGCCCGTGGCCTGCGTGGGGAAGAATCGCGCCATCGAGCAGGGCCAGTCGGCGAACGAGTTTCGCTACTCGTACAGCAAGTACAGCGGTTGGCCGGAGATCAAGGAATCGCTGATGGCGGGGCGCATCCAGGCGGGCTACATGCTCGCGCCGCTGGTCATGGACCTCGCAGACAAGAAGATCCCCGTGAAGATCGTGTCGTTGGGTCATCGCTCGGGCGCGGTGATCATGGTCAAGACGGATTCGCCGTACCAGAAATTCGCGGATCTCAAGGGCAAGCGCGTTGCGATCCCGAGCCGCTTCGCGGTGGACTTCCTGTTCCTGCGAAAGATGCTCGAGCGCGAGAATCTGTCGCCGGACCAATTCGAGATCGTGGAGATGCCGCCGCCCGACATGCCGGCCGCGCTGTATGCCGACGCGGTCGACGCGTACTGCACGGGCGAACCCTTCGGCGCGGCCGCGCAGAGCGCGGGTTACGCGCGCGTGCTGCGCATGACGCGCGACGAATGGCGCAACTACATCTGCTGCTGTCTCACCGTGCGCGAGGAGCTCATCCAGTCGCAGCCCGAGATGGTCCAGGACCTGGTGAACCAGATCCAGGGCGCGGGCAGCTGGCTCGACGAGAGCAAGGCGAATCGCGACAAGGCGGTGACGATCGCTTCCGGCCGCAGCTTCTTCAACCAGGATCCGAAGATCCTGCAGTTCGTGATGGAGAACCCGACGGACCGCGTGACATACGGCGACCTGCGCATGATCCCCGAGGAATTCGACGACCTCATGCAGCTGTCGATCCAGGCGGGCACGATCAAGCACCCGATACCGTACGAGAAATACATCGACGACAGCTTCGTGAAGAAGGCGCAGGCGGCGCCCATGCCCATATGAAGAAGACACTCCTTCCGCTGGTGATGATGTTGGCGGCCTCGTTGTCGCTCGCCGAACCGGCCGCGAAGTCCGCGGCGCAGCCCGAGCTCAAGGCGGGCACGTTGAGTCCGGTCATGCAGGCGCCGGAACTGAAACTGCAGGGCACCGACGGCCGGCCGCTCGACCTCGCCAGCTACCGCGGCAAGGTGGTGATGCTGGCATTCGGGTTCAGCTCGTGCGGCGAGGTCTGCCCGATCACGCTGGCGACGCTCGCGGGCGCACGCCGCAAGCTCGGACCCGAGGCCGAGGGTGTGCAGGTGGTGTACGTAACGGTGGACCCGGAACGCGACACCGCGGAGCGCATGAAGAAATATCTCGGCGCGTTCGATCCCACGTTCGTCGGCGGCGTGGGCACGCCGGAGCAGATCGACGCCGCGCAGAAGCGCTACGGCATCTCGTCGAAGAAGATCACGGCTTCCGATGGCGGCTACACCATCGGCCATTCATCGTCCATCTACCTGATCGACCGCCAGGGCGGTCTGCGCGCGGTGATGCCCTACGGCCGCAGCGCCGACGATTTCGTGCATGACCTTCGCATCCTGCTGCGCTCATGAGCCGGCGGAAGTGGTGGATCGCGGCGGCGCTGACGCCGTTGCTCGCGCTCGTCGCCTGGGCCGGCTTCGCGCCCATCGAGCCCGACACGCGCGAGGAGCTGTTCGAGATCCCGCGCGGCACCTACGCGCGGCGCGCCGCCGGCGATCTCGTGGACATACTGCCGTCGACCATCACACTGACGCTGGGCGTGAACGACGTGCTGCTGCTGCGCAACCTCGACGAGGTGCCGCAGCAGTTCGGCCCGACCATCCTGATGCCGGGACAGAGTTTCCGGCTGCCGTTCGAAGTGGCATCCGAGAACTATTTCGATTGCACGGCGCACTCGAGCGGGCAGATGGTGGTGATCGTGGAAGAAGAGCCGGTATGGCCCTGGCAGAAGATCCGCTGGCGCCTGCGGCATTGGCTGAATAGTTAGGACGGGGGACAAGAACAAGATGAAAGGTCTCAGGCATTCATTGCCGTCGATCGTCGTCGCGGCGGTGCTCGTGGCGGTGTGGTGGATCACGGTGGTCGTCACGAAGAGCGTGATCTTCCCGACGCCCGCCAAGGTGGTCGAGGGCACGCTGGAGCTCGCGAAGGACGGCAGTCTCTGGGAGCACATCGGCTCGTCGCTGATGCGCGTGGGCTCGGGATTCGGCCTCGCGGTGTTGCTGGCCGTTCCGCTCGGCCTCTGGATGGGCCGCGTGCACGGCGCATTCGTCACGATGAATCCCATCTTCCAGATCCTGCGCCCGATCTCGCCGATCGCCTGGATCCCGATCGCCATCCTCTGGTTCGGCGTGGGCAACGCCTCGGCTATCTACCTCATCTTCATAGCCTCGGTGTTCCCGATGATCGTGCAGACCACCGTCGGCGTGCACACCATCGAGAAACGCTTCCTGCGCGCCGCGGACAACTTCGACGTGCCGCGCGGCAAGTTCTTCTTCCAGGTGATCCTGCCGGCGTCGTTGCCGCAGATCATCACCGGCATGCGCATCGGTCTCGGCGTGGCCTGGCTCGTGGTGGTGGCCGCGGAAATGATCGCGCTGCGCTCGGGCCTGGGCTACATGATCATGGACGCGCGCAACGCCGGCAATCGCTACGACCTCGTGATCGCCGGCATGATCATCATCGGCCTCATCGGCCTCGCACTGGACGGCATCACGCGCCTGCTCGAAGGCATGAAGATCGTGAGGTGGCGTTATGCCCACTGATGACGCTGTTCCAAAGATCTCGCTGCAGGGCGTGCGCAAGTCCTTCGAGAAGGACGGTCACCCGCTGGAGGTGATCTCCGATCTCACCTTCGACGTGCGCGACAGCGAGTTCGTCGCCATTGTCGGGCCTTCCGGGTGCGGCAAGACCACGCTGATGAACATCATCAGCGGCTTCCTGCAGCCGGACACGGGCGCCGTGCTCATCGACGGCAAGCCGCGCACCGAACCCAACAAGAAGGGCATCCTGATCACGCAGCAGGGCTCGGTCTTCCCGTGGCTCACCGTGCGGCAGAACCTGCTGTTCGGCCTGCCCGACGAGCTGCCCGAGCGCGAGCAGCTCGCGCACGAGTACGCCGATCTCGTCGGACTCAAGGGCTTCGAGAACAACTATCCGAACGAACTCTCGGGCGGCATGCTCAAGCGCTGCGAAATCGCGCGTGCGCTCGTCGTGAAACCCGAGATCCTCTACATGGACGAGCCGTTCTCGGCGCTCGACGCGCTCATGAGCCTGCGCATGCAGAACGAACTGCTGCGCATCCTCGCGAAGGAGCGGCACACCGTCCTGCTGATCACGCACGACGTGGAAGAGGCCATTCACCTGGCGGACCGGATTCTCGTGCTGAGCCCGCGCCCCGCGAGGATCCAGGCATCGTTCGATGTCACGCTCCCGCATCCGCGCCGCGTGTCGAGTCCGGAAGCGCAGGCGCTGCGCGTGAAGATCCTCAAGGAACTGGGGGTCGAAGAAACCCCCTGATCGCCGCGCGCGCGGCTGGCTGTCGATGGACAAACAGGATCGTTGAGACGAGGATTCGGGCCTGCCCAACATCCGGTCTCAAAAACATGCCCCTGCGTCTAGGTCTCGTCGGTATCGGTAAGATCGCGTGCGATCAGCACATTCCCGCGCTGCGCGCGGATGACAGGTTTCAGCTCGTCGCCTGCGCGAGCCGCAATGCGAAAGTGGATGGCGTGGCGAATTTTCCGGACATCGCCGCGATGCTCGCGGGCGTGCCGGACCTCGATTGCATTTCCATCTGCACGCCGCCACAGGCGCATTTCGAAGCCGCCCTGAACGCGCTGCGCGCGGGCAAACACGTCATGCTCGAAAAACCGCCGGCCGCGACCACGCGCCAGATCGCGCTGCTCGCCGATGAAGCCGCGCGCCGCGGACGCACGCTGTTCCAGACCTGGCATTCGCGCTTCGCGGCCAGCGTCGATGCGGCGCGCGAGTGGCTGCGCACCCGCAGACTGACCCGCGGAAAAATCATCTGGAAGGAAGACGTTCACCACTGGCATCCGGGTCAGCGCTGGATCTGGGAGCCGGGCGGCTTCGGCGTGTTCGATCCGGGCATCAATGCGCTGTCGGTGCTGACCGAGGTGCTGGCCGACGAGGTGTGCGTCGAGAGCGGGCTGCTGGAATTTCCCGAGAACCAGCAGGCGCCGATCGCGGCGAACCTGATGCTCAGGACCACGGCGGGCGCAGCCATCGCGGCCGAGTTCGACTTCCGCCAGAAGGGCGAACAGAGCTGGGACATCGAGCTCGAGACGAACGACGGCCGGCTCAAACTATCCCGCGGCGGCGCCGGTCTAGAGATCGACGGGAAGATGATCGCCACGGACGAAAGCATGGCGGGCGAGTATCCGCGACTGTACGCGCGGTTCGCGGCCCTGTGCGCGGTGGGACGTTCGGAGGTGGACTGGCGGCCGTTCCAGCTCGTCGCAGACGCGTTCCTGATCGGCGAACGACGCATCGTCGGGCCACACCAGATCTGAATCGACATCCGCATGTACGTGCCATGAGTTTTCCAGCCGCCTTCATCGCCGGCGATTGGGGCACGAGCAATCTGCGGCTCACGCTCTGTGACGAGGATGGACAGGCGCTGGAGACCCGCGGCGGACCGGGCGCCGCCGAGTCGCGCGGCAGGTTCGCCGAAGTCTTCGACGAGCTTGCGGCGGATTGGCGGCGCACTCACGGCGCGCTGCCCGCGGTGATGTGCGGCATGGCTGGATCGGCGTTCGGCTGGCGCGAGGTTCCCTATCTATCTTGCCCGGCCGATCTCGGTGAGCTCGCCGACGGCGCACTGGAGGTGCGCGAGGGCGTCAGAATCGTCGCGGGCATGCGTTGCACGAATCCGCTCGGCGCACCCGACGTGATGCGCGGCGAAGAAACGCAGTTGTTAGGCGCTTCGATTCTGGATGGCGCCATGGACATCGGGCGACGGCTCGTTTGTCTTCCGGGCACGCACACCAAGTGGGTTTCCCTGCACAACGGCGTCGTCCAGGAGTTCCTGACCGCGCCAACGGGTGAGCTGTTCGCGATGCTATGCGACCACAGCGTGCTCGTGCGCGAGCCCGCGACACCCGTGGCGTTCCAGGCGGCGGAATTCGAGCGCGGTCTCGCCGAGTCCGCGCACCATCCGGAGATCTCGCTGCTGCACCGGCTGTTCCAGAGCCGCAGCCTGCGGCTCGACGGGCAGTTGTCCGCGGCAGGTGCGCCGTCCTGGACGTCGGGTCTGCTCATCGGTACCGACGTGGCGGGCGCGATGCGCATTTTCGAGGGCCACGATGCGGCCGCCCCGGTCCATCTCATCGGCACGGACGCGCTCACCTCCTCGTATGCCCTCGCGCTCGCGAAACACGGCCGCAGCGCCGTCCGCATCGACGGAAACAAAGCGGCTCTCGCGGGCCTGGGCTTCATCTTTCGCGAACTATGGATGCGCGGCACATGAGCGTGGAAATGGTAGCGATCCTGCGCGGTCTCGTTCCCGGGCGCGCCGTCGAAACTGGCTCCGCACTCGTCACCGCGGGTTTCCGCATCATCGAAGTGCCGCTCAATTCCCCCGAGCCGTTCGACTCGATCGAACTGCTCTCACGCGCGTACGGCGACTGCCTCATCGGTGCCGGCACCGTCCTGACGCCCGCCGAAGTAGATAGGGTGCACGCCGCCGCTGGGCGCCTCGTCGTCGCGCCGAACTGCGACGGCGCGGTGATCCGGCGCGCGCTCGATCTCGGCATGCGCGTGATGCCCGGCATCGCCACCGCGACTGAGGCGTTCGAGGCGCTGCGGCATGGCGCCACGGAGCTCAAGCTCTTCCCGGCTTCGACCTATGGCGCCGGTCACCTGCGCGCGCTCAAGTCCGTGCTGCCGAAACACGTCAGGGTTTACGCGGTCGGGGGCGTTGGCTCGAAGGACATCGCCGAATGGCTCGAGTCAGGCGCGGACGGATTCGGTTTCGGCGGTGAATTGTTCAAGCCCGCGTATACACTCGCGGAAGTGGCCGCGCGCGCGAAGGGGTTGTTCGAAGCGTTGCGGAAGACGGCAGAAAAATAGAGCGCGCATACGAAGGCGCATCGCGCCTGCATCCTGGGGGGAGTTCAGGTGAATCTGCAGACTCTGGATATCGCGATCCTGGTCGCGTACGCGATCGGCATTTTCGTGCTGGCGCAGTGGGTGTCGCGCGAGAAGGGCGAACACAAGAAGGACGCGCAGGATTACTTCCTCGCGTCGCGCGCGCTGCCGTGGTGGGCCATCGGCACGTCGCTGATCGCGGCGAACATCTCGGCCGAGCAGATCGTCGGCATGTCGGGATCCGGTTACGTGATGGGCATGGCCATCGCGTCCTACGAATGGATGGCGGCGCTCACCCTGATCATCGTCGGCAAGTGGATCCTGCCGGTGTTCCTCAAGAACGGCATCTACACCATGCCGGAATTCCTCGAGAAACGTTACAGCCCCGGTGTACGCACCGTGATGGCCATCTTCTGGCTGGTGCTGTACATCTTCGTGAACCTCACCTCCATCCTGTGGTTAGGCGCGACCGCGGTGAACACCATCACCGGCCTGGACATCGACTTGGCCATCGTCGCGCTCGGCGTGTTCGCGCTGGTGTACGCGTTGTACGGTGGATTGAAGGCCGTGGCGCTCACGGACATCGTGCAGGTGTCGCTGCTGGTGCTGGGCGGACTCATGATCACCTGGATCGCGCTGTCCACCGTCGGCGACGGCAGCGTGATCGGCGGCTTCACGCGCCTCACCACTGAGCTGCCCGAGAAGTTCGACATGATCCTGTCGCCCGACAATCCGAGCTACCGGCACCTGCCTGGCCTCGCGGTGCTGCTCGGCGGCATGTGGGTGATGAACGTGTCGTACTGGGGCTTCAACCAGTACATCATCCAGCGCGGCCTCGCGGCCAAGAGCGTGAACGAGGCGCAGAAGGGCATCGTGCTCGCCGCGTTCCTCAAACTACTCATGCCCGTGATCATCGTGCTGCCGGGTATCGCGGCGATCATCCTGAACCCCGGACTCGAACGTCCCGACCAGGCGTATCCGAGTCTCATGGCGATGCTGCCCACCGGCATCCTGGGCCTCGTGTTCGCGGCGCTGGTCGCGGCGATCATTGCGTCCACGGGATCCAAGATCAATTCGATCGCGACCA
>JAEZCR010000110.1 GCA_023433465.1 Pseudomonadota bacterium
TCGTCATAGGGCTTCGCGGCCTCGTCCGGCTCCTGCCGGCACGACACTTCCGCGTGTGTATGCACATCGATGGCGATCAACTGGTCGACTTTCACGAAACGACTCCGCGACGTTGCTTATCCCAGTCGGCAAGAGTACGGCCTTCGCCGACGAGGCGCACTAGCAACGGCGCCGGCTCCCAGTGCATGGGACCGAACATCTCGCGGTACTTCTCCATTCCGGCGAGCAACACTGGCAGACCCAGCGTATCCGCGTAGAACATCGGACCGCCGCGATATCGAGGGAAACCATATCCCGCGCACCACACGACGTCCACGTCGCTGGCGCGCTGCGCAATGCCCTCATCAAGAATTCTTATGCCCTCGTTGAGCAGCGGATACAGGCATCGCTCGAGAATCTCGGTGTCGGTGTGCTCGCGCGCGTGCACGCCGAGCTCGGCGCCACGCCTGCGCAGGATCTCGATCGCCTCTGGATCGTCGTAGCGCGTGCGATCACCCTTCTCGTATCGATAAAAACCCCTGCCGGTCTTCTGCCCGAGGCGTCCCACCGCGTGCAGCGCGGCGTCCGCCTGGTAGTAAGTCGGATCCGGCGGATACATGTGCGCGTTCGTGCGATGCACGTTCACGCCGACGTCGATGCCCGCCATGTCGAACACCGCGAGAATGCCCATGGCCATGCCGAACCGCTCGAGCACGGTGTCGACGCGCCGCGGTGTCGCGCCTTCGAGCGTGAGCCGCAGCGCCTCGCGCGCGTAGCCTTCCATCATGCGATTGCCGATGAAGCCGTAACACACCCGCGCCAGCACCGGCGTCTTGCGCAGGCTCTTCGCGAGTTCCATCGCCGTGCGGATCGCCGTCGGCGAAGTCGCCTGGCCGCGAACGACTTCGAGCAGCGGCATCACGTTCGCCGGCGAGAAGAAGTGCAGCCCGATGAAGTCCTCCGGCGCCGAAGTCGACTTCGCGATCTCGTCGATGTCGAGCGTCGAGGTATTGGTCGCGATCAGCGCGCCCGGCTTCGCCACGGCGCTCACCTGCCCGATCACCGACTTCTTGAGATCCATGCTTTCGAACACGGCCTCGATGATCACGTCGGCCTGCTTCAGATCGTCGTAGCTCAGCGAGCCCTTGATGAACCCGAGCCGTCGCGCCTTTTCGGCTTCGTCGATGCGGCCGCGCTTGACCATCGAGCCGAAGGTGGCGTCGACCGTGGCCAGACCCTTCGCGAGCCCCGATTCGTTCGCGTCGAGCAGCGTGACCGGAATGCCCGCGTTCGCGAACGCGATCCCGATGCCGCCGCCCATCGTACCCGCGCCGATCACGCCCGCGCTGGCGACCTTGCGCGCCTCTCCCGGTGGCAAACCTTCAACCTTGCGACTCTCACGCTCCGCGAAGAACACGTGGATCGCGGCTTTCGCCTCGATCGTGCCCTTGGTGTGATTGGCGAACCGGTCTTCCTCGAGCAAGCCCTGCTCGATCGGCAACACACTCGCCTTCACCGCTTCGAGCGCGGTCAGGGCGGCCGTGCGATTCGGATACAGGCGCAGCGCCTCGGCGCGCCACTTCGCGTCGAACTCCGGCGTGAACACATTCGCATCCACGGCGCGTGCCGATGTGGGCCTGGGCCCCGCGCCACGCGCGACCAGCGCGTTCGCGAACGCGACGGCGTCAGTCACGAGGTCGCCCGTGACGATCTCGTCGATGAGCCCCTGCTCCTTCGCGAGCGGCGCGGGCACCGGCTTCGCGTCGAAGATCATGCGCAGCGCCTTGTCGGGCCCGATCAAGCGCGGCAGCCGCTGCGATCCACCCGCGCCCGGAATGATGCCGAGCGTGACCTCGGGCAGCATGACCTTCGCGGCGGGCGTCGCGACGCGATAGTGAAACGCGAGGGCGAGCTCGAATCCGCCGCCGATGGCCGAGCCGTGCAGCGCCGCCACGCAGGGAATCTGCAGGTTCTCGAACTGGCCGTAGAGGTCGCGATACTCCGCCTCCTTCGGCGGCCCCGAGAATTCGTTGATGTCGGCGCCCGTGAAGAAGTTGTTGCCTTCACAGCGCAGCACGAGCGCCTTGAAGGTCGGATCGGCGCGCATGTGCGCGAGCGCGCCGAACAACCCCGCGCGGACCTCAGCGGTGATCGTGTTGACGGGCGGGTTATCGACCACGATGACGGCGATGTCACCGTGGCGCTGCAGTTCGACGATTGGACGGGTCATTTGAGGTCGGTGAGCTTACCCAAAAGTTCGAGCAATTGGTCGCGGCCGTTGAGGCCGATGCGCTCGATGAGTTTCCGTTCGTGCGAAGCCTGGACTTCGCCCGCGCGTTGCAGGATACGCTTGCCCTTCGCGGTGAGATGCAACTCGTAGCTGCGCGCATCGCTCGCGGATTTCCGGCGGATGATCAGGGCGCGGCGTTCGAGCTCGCTCATCGTCGGCACGCAGTTCGCCTTCTGGATGCCCAGGGCCTCGCAGACGCCGGATTGGCTCGCGCCCGGGTTCTCGGCGACCATGAGCAGCAGGGTGTATTCGACCGGGCGCAGGTCGATCTCGGACAGCGAATCGTGCAGGTCCGCATGGACGGCTCCCTGCGCCCGACGCAATGCATACCCGATCAGATCCCTCAACGGCGCCGTTCGAACCACCGCGTATCCCCTTCCGTACGCCGCAAATGCTGAGCCAGGGCCCCGATTGCTTCTCGACCGGCAGGGAACTCGGATTGGCCGATAGCTCCTATCAGAACTACCGATTAGTTACTGCAAATAACTATCCCGTATAACTAACGCCCACATCGTCGGGACACCTCGAGGGGGAGGGAGTCATGGCTACAGTGGAATCGTTCTCGACCGCAGGTCTGGATCCGAGACGCAAACTCAGCTACTGGAACGACCGTGCGAGCGAAAGCTTCTCGCCGCTCGTTTCCGATCCGGTCGACATCCGGACATTCACCGGCACCATCCAGCGCGCGACGATCGGCGACCTGACGTTGGCCGAGGTTTATTCGGACGCGCAGCTCGTGCGGCATTCGCGCGCGCACGTCGCCCGCACGCGCTCCTCGCTGTTCTTCCTGCATCTGCAGATGGAAGGTGAAAGCACGAACCGACAGGACGGGCGCGAGGCCCATCTGCGCACGGGCGACTTCACGTTGTGCGACAGCACACGTCACTACGAAATCGCCTTCGGCGGCGCCAACCGCATGTTGGTGCTCGGCATCCCCGACGCCATCCTGCGTCGCCACATCGCCTGCCCGGAATGCCTCGTCGCGATTCCGATGGGGGCCGGGACGGGCGTGTGCGCCCTGCTCTCGCGTTTCCTGCGCAACTACTGGTCCGAGTTCCAGAGGAGCCTGGACCCGTCCGCGGCCGCGCGCGTGAACGTGGCGATCCTCGATCTGGTCGCCGCCGCCTACGCCGACCTGCCGCAATCGCGCTCGGACCGCTCGTCGCTGGCCACCGCGCATCGCATCCGCATCATCAACTTCATCGAAGCGCACCTGAACGATCCGGAGCTCACGCCGACCCGCATCGCCGATGCGTGCAAGATGACCACGCGTTATCTGCATCACCTGTTCTCGGACCAGGACGAGACCGTCGCGCGCTACATCCTGCGCCGCCGGCTCGAGGCGTGCTCGCGCGCGCTGCTGTCGCCGTCGCAGCGCGGCCGCACCGTCACCGCCATCGCGTTCGATTACGGCTTCAACAGCCCGACGCACTTCGGGCGTGTATTC
>JAEZCR010000143.1 GCA_023433465.1 Pseudomonadota bacterium
CCGGCGCGTGAGCTTGCCCTTGTTCGCCCAGGCCAGTGACTCGAACGTCGTCTGCTTCATCGGCTAGCCCCCAAAACAAAGTGCCCGCAGTATCGCACCTGCGGGCACCTGTGCAGAGTCTCCCTAGCAAAAGGGGTCAGTCATCATGTGCGTCATATTCTTTCTCAACGGTCGGGCCGCCAGGCCTGACCCCTTTTGCTAGGAAAGGGGGGGGGCTGCCCCCATGCTTCTACGCAAGTTAGGGCCGTTCGAGGTCACAGCGGTCGGATTCGGGTGCATGAATCTCTCGCATGCTTACGGGCCGCCGCAGCCGCGTGACGTGGCGGAGCGCATGCTGCGGCGCGCGCTCGAGCTCGGCGTCACGCATTTCGATACGGCCTCACTCTATGGCTTCGGCATCAACGAGGCGCTGGTCGGCGACGTGCTCGGTACACGACCAGACAATGTGATCGTCGCAAGCAAGTGCGGCCTGTTCGGCCGCGACGGCAAACGCGTGATGGACGGCCGGCCGGATGCCATTCGCGAAACCTGCGAGCTGTCGCTGCGGAGTCTGCGCACGGAGTGCATCGACCTGTACTACCTGCACCGCTGGGACCGTCGCGTCCCGATCGAGGAATCGATCGGCGCGATGTCCGAGCTCGTGCGCGCGGGCAAGATCCGTGCGATCGGCGTTTCGGAGGTGTCGGCCGCGACGCTCCGGCGCGCGCATGCGGTTCATCCGATCAGCGCGCTTCAATCCGAGTATTCGCTGTGGACGCGCAATCCCGAGATCGCGACTCTTGCCGCGTGCCGCGAACTCGGCGCCACCTTCGTCGCGTTCAGCCCCTTGGGGCGCGGGTTCCTCGCGGGAAAGCAACGATCGACGGGCGATTTCGGCGAAGGCGACCTGCGTCGTGGCATGCCGCGCTTCCAGACCCCGAACTTCGAGGAAAACCTGCGGCTGCTTCCGGATCTCAGGGCCATCGCCGCCGAAGTCGGGGTCACGAACGCCCAGCTGGCGCTGGCCTGGATCCTCAACCGGGACCCCGGAACGCTGGTTATCCCCGGGACGACCCGGGACGCGCACCTGGTCGAGAACTTTGCTGCGGGTGGGATCAGTCTGCCCGCGGCAACGGTCGAAAAACTCGACCGGCTCATGGCACCGGGGAAGATCGCAGGAGCCCGGTACCCGCCTGCGACGCAGGTCGAAAATGACACGGAAGAATTTGGGCCTTAGCGCTTGAATCGTATAGCATTGTCCGTCTATGCCGACCCCCACCACGAGTGATGCCGCGCGCTCCGATGCGCGCAAGACCGTCCGCGTCGTCATGCAGGAATACCTGCGCCGCGATTCCTTCCTTCCCGTGCTGCGTTTGCTAGCCGATCTCGCGTTCCTTGGAGCGTGCATCGCCGGCGCGTGCTACTTCGATGCCTGGTGGGCCAAGGCCCTCATGGTCATCCCCGGGTCGATCGCGATTGCGCGCCTGTTCGTGATCGGGCACGACGCCTGTCACGGTAGTTATACGAAGTACGACTGGCTCAACAAGGTCATCGGCCGCATCGCCTTCCTGCCGTCGCTCACGCCGTTCTCGCTCTGGGATGTCGGCCACAACGTGGCGCACCACGGCTTCACGAATCTCAAGGGCCGCGACCAGGTCTGGGTGCCGATGTCCGCGGAAGAGTGGCAGAACGCCTCGAAGACCCGCCGTGTCCTTGAGCGCATCTACCGCTCGGGCTTCGGGCAAGGTCTCTACTACCTCATCGAGATGTGGTGGAAGAAGCTGATCCTGCCGACCAAGAAACACGTCGGCGTGCGCCGCGCGATCTTCTGGTGGGACAACGTGCTCGTGCTGAGCGTCGGGGCCCTCTGGATCACGGCGCTCGTGCTCTGGGCCATCTACGACAACCACTCGATCACGTGGACGCTGCTCGGTGGCTTCGTGCTGCCGTTCCTCGCGTTCAACTGCATCATGGGTTTCGTCATCTACGTGCAGCACACGCATCCGGAAGTCGCATGGTTCGACAAGCGCGACGAATGGCAGAAGCGCCTGGGCTTCATCACCACCACCGTGAACGTGGTCGTCCCGAAGCGCATGGGCCAGATCCTGCACGACATCCTCGAGCACGGCGCGCATCACGTGAACACGGGTGTGCCGCTGTATCGCCTGCGCGAGGCGCAGACCGCGCTGAAGAACGCGGTGCCGCAGCTCGCGCGCGTGTACGTGCTGACGTGGAAGCGTTACTGGGCCACGGTTCGCGCCTGCAAGATCTACGACTACGCGAACCACCGCTGGCTGGATTTCAAGGGTCGCGTCACCGCGGCGCCCGTCTTCCCGGACGCCCTCCCGGCGGCCTGAATATTCGGGGACAGATTTATTTATCGACGATCTATATCGTCGATAAATAATTCTGTCCCCGATTTCCCCTAACTCTCCTGGGCGAGCTTCGTGATGAGCTCGCGCAGCCACGCGTGCGCGGGATCCGTTTCGTGCCGCTTGTGCCATAGCAGCACTTCCTGCGTGCGCGGCACTTCGAAGGGCAGTGGGAGGATGCGGATCGGCAGCGCCTTGGAGTAGAGCTGCGCCACGCGTTCGGGCATCGTCGCGGCGAGCGTCGATCCGACCAGCGCCAGGGGCAACTGCAACAGGCTGGGCAACGTCATGTGTACCTTGAGATCGATCTCGAGCAGGTGCCGCACAAGTTGGTCCGCGCTGCCCGTGTATCCGCCCGGACGGCCGAACAGATGCCGAAGCGCGATGTATTTCTCGATCGTGAGCTCGTCGCCGACGCCCGGATGATCATTGCTCACGACGCATACCCATTTGACCGGGCGCAGCGGCGTCGAGCGAATGTTGTCCGGATACGCGCGCAGGTCGAACAGCTGCAGGTTCTCGAGGCACAGGCACAGATCCGCCTCGCCGTATTCGAGCCGCGCGAGCGCCGTCGGCGAAATCATCTCGATGTGCAGATCGAGCTCGGGCGCGTCGGTCGCGAGTGTGCGCAGCAGCGAAGGCAGGACGCCCGGCACCGCTTCTTCGGACATGATCACCGTGAACTCGCGCCGCGCGGTCTTGGGATCGAAGACCGGCTGCGTTCCGAGCATCACCTGGATGCGCAGCAGCGCCTCGCGCACCGGCTCCACGAGCGAGATGCCGCGCGGGGTGAGCTCCATCTCGCGGCCGACGCGCACGAGCAACGGGTCGTTGAAGTACTCGCGTAGTTTGTGGAGCGCGGCGCTCATCGCCGGTTGTGACACGAACACGCGCTCGGCGGCGCGTGTGACGTTTCGTTCGCGCAGCAGCGCATCGAGCGCAATCAGCAGGTTGAGGTCGAAGCGGTTCAGTTGCATGGCGCGCAATCATAACGGAGGAGAGAACCGACTACGGGATTTCCCGCCGAGTTGAGGGCGTATTCCGCGTTGGTGGAGCCCTGCAGGGTGCATTGCGTTGTGATGATGCTACGAGGGGAAATGTGGTCGCGTCTTCGGGCGTCGCCCGCGTGCTCTCAAGGGGAAGCTACAACTCGGCCACGGGAGTTCGCAATGAACGAGCCACGACAGAAGCCAGTCATTTTCACCCGCCTTGGTTTGATTCTCGCAGGCGCCTTGAGCGTCATCGCCGCTCCACCCGCACTGGCGCAGACCGCGACGCAGGCGGAGACCGCCGGCCTCGAAGAAATCATCGTCACCGCGCGCTTCCGCGAGGAAAGCCTGCAGGAGACGCCGATCGCGATCACCGCGATCACCGCCGAGGAGCTCACGCAGCGCGGCATGCAGTCCGCCTACGAAGTCGCGTACACGGTGCCGAACGCGAGCCTTCGTCCCGCGCAAGCCGCATTCGGCGCGTCGATGACCGCGTACATCCGCGGCATCGGCCAGTACGACTTCCTGCCCGAGTTCGAGCCGGGCGTGGCTATCTACTTCGACGACATCCTGCACCCGGTGACCTTCGGTTCGATGGTCGACCTCATGGACCTGGAGCGCATTGAGGTGTTGCGCGGCCCGCAGGGCACCTTGTTCGGGCGCGGCTCGATCGGGGGCGCCATCCGCTACATCAGCAAGCCGCCGCAGGGCGACGAGACCGGCAACGTCAGCGTGACGTACGGCGACTTCAACCGCATCGACCTGCGCGCGAGCTACGACTTCAAGTTGTCGGACACGGTGTTCGCGCGCATTTCGGGCATGTCGAAGAAGCGCGACGGCTACCAGAACGTCTACGACTTCGCATGCCGGTTCCCGCAACTCGCCGGTTACGGCGACGGCATCGGCGCGAGCGGTCCGGTGACGCCGGGCAGCGCCGCGGACAACGCGTTCGCGATTCCGCGCCGCACGCAGAACCGCGAAGCCAACTGCAAGATCGGCACGCAGGGTGGTGAGAACGTGACCGGCGCGCGCGCCGCGTTGCGCTTCGCGCCGAGCGAGAAGTTCGACCTGACGATCACCGGCCTGTACATGAACGATACGTCAGAGGCGCGCGCGGACTCGCTCGTGCACATCGGTCGCAACCCGATGACCGGCGCGCTGCCGGTGCCGTTCAACTTCTGGAGCGGCGCGGCGTCGTCGTTCGGCGTGCCCTTCGACGAGCGCTTCATTCCGGACAGCATCTACGAGACGTACGCGACCTACGACGACGCGGCCCAGGGAACGACGTTCAGCCCGCGGACGCAGTTCGAAGACAAGTCGCTCAGCGCGAAAGCCATCATCGGCTTCTCCGACAACCTGTCCCTCGAGTTGATCGGTTCGTACAGCGAGTTCGAAGGCCGCTTCGCCACCGACACCGACCAGTCGCCGCTCAACGCGCAGCTGGTCGACGGTATCCAGCTGGTCGAATCGAAGACGTTCGAAGCGCGCCTGAATGGCAGTGCGTTCGACAAGCTGGATTGGACCGTCGGCGCGTTCTGGTACAGCGGCGACTTCATCAACTCGCAGCAGGTCATGATTCCGGCGTTCGTGCCGATGGGCCTGTTGGTCAACGGCCACAACCAGACGACGTCGGAGAACCTGTCCGGATTCGCGCACGGCAATTTCCGGATCAGCGACAACTTCTCGCTGTCGGCGGGACTGCGTTACTCGACCGACCAGAAAGACGAGGACTTCGACAACTCGATCGTCGTGACGCAGCTCGACACCGACGAGAGCCGCGTCGACTGGAAGGTGAGCGCGGACTGGACCATCGCGCAGGGGTTCATGCTGTACGCGTCGGCCGCCACCGGCTACCGCCCGCAGGCGTTCAATCCGCGCCCGTTCCAACCGACGCAGTTCGTGCAGGTCGATGGCGAAGAGGCGACTTCGTATGAGCTCGGCCTCAAGAGCGATTTCGCGGACAACCGCGTGCGCGTCAACCTGGCCGGCTTCTACGTCGACTACAACCAGCGCATCCTGCCGATCGGCGGCACGGAGTGCACGCTGATCAACCCGATGGGCCCGCCGCCGTACATCTACAACACGATTCCACCGGCGACCGGCACGCCGATCATCGACTCGCTCGGCCAGAGCTGCGCGGCGGTGACCTCGCGTACGTTCTACGCCAACATCCCGGCGACGATCACGGGCGCCGAGCTGGAAGTGCAGTTCGCGCCGATCGATGGAATGACGATCAGCGCGCAGTACGGCTATACGAACTTCGAGGGTGACGAGTTCGACGATCCCTCGCTGCTGGGCAATCCGCTCGTCACGCAGATCACGAGCGACAATCCGATCTACGTGCCGGAGGACAACTGGAGCGTGTCGTTCGCGCATCGGTTCAACGTCGGCGACAGCGGCAGCCTGACTCCTCGCCTCGACTACTTCGGTCAGAGCACGATCTGCACGGGCATCCGCACCAATCTTTCGGTGACCCAGATCGACACGACGGAAGCGCAGGCCTGCTCGGAGGCGTATGAGCTCCTCAACGCGCGCCTGGAATGGGCGAGCCCCGAGGACAGCTGGCGGCTCGCGATCGGCGCGACCAACCTGACCGACGAGGAGTACTTCCTCAACAAGTTCGACCTGTCCGCGTTCGGCCAGCCGACGGTGGAAGGCCAGCCGGGACGGCCGCGCGAGTGGTACATCCAGTTCACGCGGAATTTCAACTAAGGACTTTCCAGGCGCAGGCGCCACGAAGAAAACGCCGTCGAAGCGACGTCGTCCGCGAAAAAAATTGAGCGAGAATGGGGCGTGGTTGGGAACAGCCGCGCCCCCTTTCTTTCAGGCGGGAGTGAGTCATGCAGGATCTCAAGGACAAAGTGGCGTTCGTCACCGGCGGCGCGAGCGGCATCGGACTCGGCATCGCGAAGGCCATGGTGTCCGCCGGCATGAAGGTCGTGATCGCGGACGTGCGCGACGATCACCTCGAGGACGCGAAGGCGTGGTTCCTCTCGCAGAAGCTCAGCCGTCGCGTGCGTACGATCAAGCTCGACGTCACCAACCGCAAGGCCTACGCACGCGCCGCCGACAAGGCCGAGAAGGCGTTCGGCAGGATCCACGTGCTCGTGAACAACGCCGGCCTCGGGTTGTTAGGTACGATCGACAAGACGAGATTCGACGACTGGGACTGGGGCCTCGACGTGATGATCGGCGGCGTCATCAACGGGATCCTGACCCTCCTGCCGCGCATCCGCGCGCACGGGGAGGGCGGCCACATCGTGAACACGTCGTCGATGGCGGCGATCGTTCCGATTCCGAACTGTTCCATCTACATCACGGCCAAGTCGGCGATGGTGGGACTGTCCGAATGCCTCGCGGGCGAGCTCGCGCCCGCCAACATCGGCGTGTCGGCGTTCTGTCCGGGGCCCGTGCAGTCGAACATCCGTGAGCTTGGGAAGCTGCGCCCGGAGAAATACAAGAAGGACACGGGGCTGGAGGAGTTCGAGAAGAAACTCGCGCAGCGGCCGACGAGCGAGCTGTGGATGGACGCGGTGGAGTGCGGGCAGCGCGTGGTGCGCGGCATCCAGCGCAACGACCTCTACATCTTCACGCACCCGGAGTTCAAGGCCGGCGCGCGCGAACGCTGCGAAAAGATCCTCGCGTCGTTCCCGGACGAGCCGATCAACGAGCCGCGCGCGGAGGCGATCAAGTTCCTGCTGTCGAATCCGATCTTCAACCGGAACTGACGGTTCGTCGCCGCCTTGCGACCTCTGATCGCCTGGCACTTGCACGCGTAAGTCGCGCTGGCCACTATCGCGGCCAATGAACCGCAACAACGACTTTAGACGTGGACGCCCGCTGCTCGGCGTCTTGCTGCTTGGGATATTGACCGCGTGTGGTGGAGGCGGCGACGGCCCGTTCACCCCTCCGCCGATGGGGCCAGGCCCGGGCCCCCAACCGGGACCGCCCGTCAGCGGCCCGGCGTGGCCGCAGTTCAGCCGCGACGCGCAACACACGGCGGTGAGCGCCATCGCGACCCCGCCGCTCAACCGCATCATCTGGCAGACGTCGGTGGACCTGCAGCAGACGCTGGTGGCGGGGCAGTACCTGCTCACGCATTACGGCTCGCCGATCATTTCGTCGAACAACACCGTGCTCGTGCCGGTGAAGACCACGACGCAGGGCGGGTTCCGCATCGACGCGCGCAGCGGCGTGAACGGCGGGTTGATCTGGAGCGCCAGCAGCGACTACGTCGTGCCGCCTCACAACTGGTTTCCGAGCTACAACGTGACGCTCACGCCGACCGGGCGCATGTACGCCCCCGGAGCCGGGGGCAAGGTTTTCTATCGCGATAACGTCGACTCGGCCACGGGCACGATGCAGACCGCCGTGTTCTACGGCATGAGCGTCTACACGGGCGCGCAGACGGAGTTGAACAACACCGTCATGATCAGCACGCCGATCACGGTGGATGCGGACGGCAACGCCTGGTTCGGCTTCTTCGTGACCGGCACGAATTCCGCGGGTCTGAGCAGCGGCGTCGCGCGTCTCTCGCCGAGCGGCGCCGGCATCTGGCAGCCCGCCAGCACGCTCGCCAACGACTCCGCCATCGATCGAGTCGCGATGAACAGCGCGCCGGCGCTGTCGAACGATGGAGCGACGCTGTACGTCGCGGTGAGCACCGCCGGCGGGCGCGGCTATCTGCTCGCGCTCGACAGCGCGACACTCGCGCCGGTCGGGCGCGTAGCCCTCGTGGATCCGAATCTCGGCACGCCGGCGCGGGTCTCCGGCGATGCGACGTCGTCGCCGGTCGTGGGGCCCGATGGCGACGTGTATTACGGGGTGCTCGAAGCCAACCTGCCGTCGCACAACAACCGCGGCTGGCTGCTGCATTTCGACTCGACGCTCACGCAGACCAGGATCCCGGGCTCGTTCGGCTGGGACAACACGCCGACCATCGTGCCGGCTTCGGCCGTACCGTCGTACACCGGCACGTCGACCTATCTACTCGCGACCAAGTACAACAACTACGGCGGCGCGGGCAGCGGCAACGGCCAGAACCGCATGGCGATCCTCGATCCGTTCGCGGAACTGCCCGATCCGATCTCGGGCCGCCAGGTGATGGCCGAGGTGATGACCATCCTCGGGCCGACGCCCGACGCGAACTACGCGGGCGGCGTGCGCGAGTGGTGCGTGAACACGGGCGCATTCGATCCGGCCACGCGCTCGATGCTCATCAACAACGAGGACGGGTATCTCTACCGCTGGGACCTGTCCACCAACACGCTTTCGCAACGCATCCGCTTCAACAACGGTCTCGGCCAGTCATACACGCCGACCGCCATCGGCGCGGATGGGACCATCTACTCGATCAACGCGGGCGTGTTGTTCGCGGTGGGTCAGTAACCGGTTCAGGCCCGGGCCTCGTAGCCGTAGCGCAGGTTGCTGGGCAGGCCGCCCTGGGCGAGGTATTCGTTCCTGATCGCTTCGAAATTGTCGGCTGAAAGCTTCTGCGACGCCTTCGGGTCGATCTTGTAGAGCTTCGAGGCATTACCCGCGAAGATCTTCGACTTCACCGGGCCGTCGGCCGGGCCGAGCGGCTTGTATCCGTACTTCTTCCGCATGTCCTCCGGGATCTCGAGGCGGCGCATGGCCTCGATCTGCCACTGTGGGGAACCCCACCACACCGAGTCCGTGCCCCAGATCACCTTGTCTTCGCCGAGGCCCTTGATGAGCGTGCCCATCAGCGCGGCCGCGAGTTTCGGGTGCGTGACGCAGGTGTTGGCGAAGCAGGCCCCGAGCTCGCCGTAGACGTTGCTGACGCCGAACTTCGCCGGGATGTCCGCCAGATCCGAGACCCAGTCGAAGCGGCCGGTTTTCTCGAACTGCGCGAGCTCGCGGTCGGGTAGCTCGAGGAACGGGCGCATCGCCGAGTGATAGATGACGAAGTTGATCTGCGGCCAGTCCTTCGCGGCCTTGCCGACGTCCCACACCGTGGCGTACTGCCACATGTCGGCCCACGAGGTCATGTAGTCCGCCGGCATCAATCCCTTGTGGATGCAGATCGTGTCGATGCCGCTCTTCAGCATCGCCTCGTAGAGTGGATAGACGAGTTTCTCGTCGTCCATGCGCCAGTTGGTCTTCTTCTTCGTCTGGTAGATGGGATCGCCGATCGTGTAGCCCTTGATGCTGTCGGGCTTGAGATCGGCCATGACTCGCGCGATTTCCTCGAACCAGCCGGGCGTGCCGGGCGTCACGATGCCGTGGGCGAGGCAGCGGCGGGATCCCGCGACCTTGTTGACCACGTCGCGCGCGGAGGCGATCTGGTCGTTCGTGAGGAACAGGTATTCGTAGTCGTCGGTGGGTGTGCCCGAGATCATCGCGACCTTGGTGTCGCTGTCGATGAAGATCTCCTTCACGTAGTTCTGGAACTTGTAGCGCGTGAGGCCATCCGCGCCGGGAATGTTCGGGTTCCAGTGTCTCATCGCGAACTCGGCCGAGCCGATCAGGAGCGGCTGCGTGTAGTCGTCGCGCACGAAGTGCGTCTGGCAGTCGACGATGAACTGGTTGCGCAGCGCTTTCGCGCGCTCGTCGGCCATACCGGGTGTCGCGGCCTCCGCGCGGCTCGCCGTGAACACCGGGCCGAACACTTCGTTGAACGCGAGGAATGCCGCGGACATGCCCGCCGCGGACGAGAGGAACGCGCGCCGGCTCAGACCGTGTTTCGGCGCGAGCTCCTCGGCCAGCGCGCCGATGCGCGCCTCGACGCGCGCCTGGTCTTCGCTTTGCGGCAGCGGCGTGAATTCGCCATTGCTCACCACCTGGGTCGGAATCGGCGAGGCGGTGTCGTGTTCATCGGCGGGCATCAATCCCGCGAGCTCGGCGTCACTGACGAAGCGCATGAGCAGTCCCTCCAAGAATGACCCCATTCTGGCACTTCGCCTGGCGGGCCCGAATGTCGCCAATGACGAGTCCTGCTTCCGTTTGAGTCGAGTGTCGAATCGTGCTGAAGTCGACAGTGATTCGCACCGCGGAAGAGGGGATCACGATGCGCGCTCCGGGAGTCTGTGTGGCCGGCTTGTTGTTCGCGGCGAACGTCATGGCCGCGACGCAGATCGACAACGCGGCGCTCGACAACGAGGCGGACGGCCGCAACTGGCCGGCATACGGCCGCACCTTCGGCGAGACTCACTACAGCCCGCTCACCGCGATCAATCGCGAAACGGTGTCGCGCCTGCGGCTCGCGTGGACGCTCGACCTCGACGTCACGAACAACCTGTCGACGCCGCTCGCGGTGGATGGCGTCGTCTACGTGGCCTCGGGCTACAGCTTCGTGCACGCGGTCGAGGCGAAGAGCGGCAAGCTCCTGTGGCGCTACGACCCGGAAGTCGCGAAGGCCGCGGGCGCGAAACTGCGCACCGGCTGGGGCATTCGCGGCCTCGCGTTCTGGAAGGGACGCCTGTTCGTCGGCACGCACGATGGCCGCCTGATCGCGATCGACGCGAAGACCGGCAAGCCGGTCTGGACGGTGCAGACGATCGACACCAACGACGGCTCGTTCATCTCCGGCCCGCCGCGCGTATTCAACGACAAGGTGATCATCGGCTTCGGCGGCGGAGACTTCGGCGCGGTGCGCGGCTACGTCACGGCGTACGACACGGCCACGGGCAAACAGGTTTGGCGCTGGTGGACCGTGCCCGGCGATCCGTCGAAGGGCTTCGAGAACAAGGCCATGGAGATGGCTGCGAAGACCTGGACCGGCGAGTGGTGGAAGTACGGCGGCGGCGGCACCGTGTGGAATGCGATGACCTACGACCCCGAGTTCAATCGCATTTACCTCGGCACTGGCAACGGCGGTCCCTGGAACTGGAAGATCCGCAGCCCCGGAGGTGGCGACAACCTGTTCCTGTGCTCCGTGGTCGCGCTGGATGCCGACACGGGCGAATACGTCTGGCACTACCAGACGACGCCGGGCGATTCATGGGATTACAACTCCGCGATGGACATGACGCTCGCGACGCTGAACATCGGCGGTGCGCCGCGCAAGGTCCTGTTGCATGCGCCGAAGAACGGATTCTTCTACGTCATCGATCGCTCGGACGGCAAACTCATCTCGGCCGAGAAGCTAGGCAAGGTCACGTGGGCGGACCGTGTCGATCTGGCCACGGGCCGGCCGGTCGTGGCGCCCGGCGCGCGTTACGAGAACGGCCCCGTGACGCTTTGGCCCAGCTTCCAGGGCGTACACAACCTCTATCCACAGTCGTTCAGCCCGCGGACCGGTCTCGTCTACGTGCCGACGATCGAGATGCCCGCCACCTTCGGCGGCGACGTCGACCCGAAGACCTGGAAGCCGCTGCCGTCCTCGATCCAGTTCACCGGATTCCCCACCGCCGACGGCGATCCGCCCGCGGATGGCGGCAAGAGTTACCTGGTGGCATGGGATCCCGTGAAGCAGCGCGCGATGTGGCGGCAGCCGACGCCCGGCCCGCACAACGGCGGCACGCTCGCGACCGCGGGCGACCTCGTGTTCCAGGGACAGGCCGACGGCTACGTCAACGCCTACGATGCCGTCGGTGGCCGCAAGCTGTGGTCGTTCTACGCGGCCACCGCCGCGCTCGGCACGCCGATCACGTTCGCGATCGGCAAGACGCAGTACGTCGCGATCCTCACCGGCCCGCTGCACGGCGCGCCCGGCGGCTTCGGTTCGATGGCCGCGCGCTTCGGCTGGGATTCGCGCGTTCATCCACGCCGCCTGCTCGCGTTCGTGCTCGACGGTACCGCCCAACTACCGCCGACGCCGCCCCCGATCTTCGCGCAGCCGCTCGATGGACCCGAGGTGAACGTGGATTCCACGCTCGTGCAGGAAGGCATCGAGCAGTGGACGCGCTGCCAGCTCTGCCATGGCCCAGGTGCGGTCGCCGGCGGATCGGCGCCCGACCTGCGCGCATCCCAGCTCGTGCTCGACAACGCCCGCTTCAAGACCGTCGTCAGGGCCGGCATCGAAGAGCGCGGCATGCCGAAGTTTCCCGAGATCACCGATCACGAGCTCGAATCGCTGCAACACTACGTGCGATATCGCGCGCGGCTCGCGACGCGTCCTGACGGCGTGGCGCCCGTGGCCGTGGCCGCGCCCGCCGCGGATGAACAGAAGACCGACGAGCCCGCGGAGGAGAAGCGGCCGCCCGGTTCGCTCGAATCGACCGGAGCGCCGCCTCCGCAATGAACATCGCGCGAAACGGCGCGCCGTCCGGAGGTTGTTTGTCAGGGCCAGGCCGATATGCGCTCGGCCTCGCGACCATGTCATTTCGCGCATAGTCGAAAACGAAACGGGATCCCGTCGAGACACACGGGATCCGGCCGAACCAACATTTCGGCATGAGCACGCAATTGGCGGGGGCGGTAGTTCGGCTTCGGGAGATGATCCTGAACGGCCGGCTCGCGCCCGGACAACGCGTCGCCGAGGCGCCGCTCGCGGACATGCTGGGCGTTTCGCGCACTCCCGTGCGACAGGCGCTGCCGCTGCTCGCGCAGGAAGGTCTGCTCGTCATGAATGAAACCCGCGGCTACGTGGTGCGGGCCTTCACCACGGCCGAAATCTCCGATGCCATCGACGTGCGCGGCGCCCTCGAGGCGCTGGCCGGCCGGCGCATCGCCGAACGCGGCCTCAGCAAGGCGCTCTCGCGCGACCTGCGCCGATGTCTCGAGGACGGCGACACATTACTCGCCAAGCGACGCATCGAAGAAGACGACGGCGCCGATTACGCGGAAATGAACGCGCGCTTTCATCGCCTCATCATGGACGCGGCGGACAGCGCGATTCTCGCCGCCGCGCTCGAACGCAACAGCCATGTGCCGTTCGCGGGGCCGCAGGCCCTGGCTTTCGACGGCACCCAACTAGATCGCATGTACGACCACCTTCACTATGCGCATCGGCAGCATCACGCGATCGTGGGTGCGTTGGAGTCCGGCCAGGCCGGACGCGTGGAGGCGCTACTGCGAGAGCACGCCCATGGCGTGAAGGAAAGTCTCAATCTGGTCGGATTTCACCTGGCCTCGACGGAGGCCGGCCGGAGATTCGCGCTGGTCCGCTGATATCCAACTTCGTTTGGGGGAGAACGATGATGAAGAAGGGCTCATGGCAAAACAAAACCTTGCTGCCGCTGGCATTGCTCGGTGCCGGAACGGCGCAGGCGCAGCAAGCCACACCGGCCGAGGGTGAACTCGAGGAAGTCGTCGTCACGGCGCAGTTCCGACAGCAGAACCTGCAGGAAACGCCGCTTGCGATCACCGCGGTCAGCGGCGACATGCTCGAGCGGCGTAGCCAGACCGACATTGCCGAAGTCGCCCGCCAGGCGCCGAACGTCACGCTCGCGGCGCAGAACCAGGAGTACGCCTCCGGTCTCATCGCCTACATCCGCGGCATCGGCCAGAACGATCCCAACTTCGCCGTCGAGCCCGGCGTCGGCATCTACGTCGACGATGTCTATCTTCCGACGCTGACCGGCTCGCTGCTCGATCTCATGGATGTCGAGCGCGTGGAAATCCTGCGCGGCCCGCAGGGCACTCTCGCCGGACGCAACTCGATCGGCGGCGCGATCAAGATGTATTCGGTCCGCCCGCAGGGCGACGACAGCGGATCGTTCCAGGTCACGTACGGCACCTTCGATCGCCTCGACCTGCGCGGCATCTGGGACGTGAAGCTCAGCGACACCTGGTCGATGGCGTGTCGGGCGTGAGCAAGAACGAGACCGGCTACAACAAGCGACTCGATTACAACCTGACACACCCGGGCACCAACGTGCCGACGCAGGCGCGCGGCCTGAGCCCGGTGATCGGTCGCGACGGCGGCGTCGCGATCGCGGCCGGCAAGGTCGCATTCCGCTGGCAACCGAGCGACGCAGTGGACATCAACCTCGCGGCCGATTACACGCGCGAGCGAAATGACGCAGGTGTGGCGACGCTGCTCTACGCGAATGCGGCCGGCCTGATCAACAACACACCGGGCCGCGCCTGGCTTACGGGCACGGACGGCGCCGCGGTTCCCTACAACTGCCAGTTCGTGCCGTACGGCCGGAACAGTTGCGACACGATCCAGGGTCACGACCGCCGTTACATCACGTACGGCACGTTCGCGGATCACTATCCCGGCGATTCGCAGATGCCCTACAAGCCGCTGTCGCTCGATCCGCACCGCGACATGGACAACTGGGGCCTCGCGCTCACGATGGAGTTCGCGCTCAACGACGACTTCTCGCTGACGTCGATCACGTCCTATCGCGACTACAAGACGGACTGGTCGTACGACGTGGACGGCGCGCCGCTGACCTCCAACCTGCTCAACCAGACGCAGACGAACGAGCAGATCAGCCAGGAGCTGCGCCTGAACGGCACGGTTGGAATCCTCGACTTCACGGTCGGCGCGTTCTACTTCGACACGGATGGTTTCTACACCGGCCGCATCGACATCCCGTACGGCGGTCTCGACTTCATCCACGGACCGGACCCGACTCCGTCGCGCAATGAGGCGCTGTTCGCCACGGGCACGGTCAACTTCACCGATGACTTCCACCTGACGGCGGGCATCCGTTACTCCCGCGACAAGAAGGATTACGAGTACAACCGCCACAATCCTGACTACTCTGACATCCAGGGCCCCTGCAATTTCTTCCTGGGCGCCCCGACCGCGGGACCGACGGGCATCGGCAACCAGCCTAACTGCCTGCTGTTCGGCATCAACGGCACCACGGCGACGTTCAAGAACAACCAGACCGATTGGCGCGTGGCGCTCGACTACTCGTTCACGGATGACGTGATGGTGTATGCCCAGGCGGCCACGGGATATCGCGCGGGTGGTTTCAATGCCCGTCCGTACTTCCCGAGCCAGGCGACGCCGCACGTTCCGGAAACGATCACGTCGTATGAGCTGGGCATCAAGTCCGACCTGTTCGGCGACAAGCTGCGACTGAACCTCGCGGGCTTCTACTTCGACTACGAAGACATCGTGCTGCTCTCGACCTTCTGCGACGACCTGCCGGTGGGTCAGCAGACGCCTTGCCTGCGCCCGAGCAATGTCGGTTCCGCCGAGGTGAAGGGTGTCGAGCTCGAGGCGTACTTCTACCCGACGTCGAACTTCAGCATCGACGCCTCGTTCAGCCTGCTCGATTTCCAGTACACGGAAATCAACGAGAACGCCGGTACCGGTGTGGCGATCGACGACATCACGCCGTACACGCCCGAGAAGAAGGCGAGCATCGGCGTGCAGTACGATCTCGACAACGCCTGGGGTGGCAAGATGCACTTCCGCGCGGACGCGTCCTACCAGTCGGAGATCTTCACGGAAGCGGGCAACGTGAGGGAGCTGGCGGTATCCAGCACCAACGCGCGCGTCGCGCCGTTCAGCCAGGCGGGTGGCGGTGGACCGATCACGGTGCTCTACGCCGACAACCACATCGACTCGTACACGCTGGCCAATGCGCGAGTCTGGTGGGAGTCGGATGAGACTGGCTGGGGTTTCGCCCTCGAAGTGCTGAACCTGTTCGACAAGTACTACCTCCAGACCAAGGTGAACGACGCCTACTCGGTCGGCCATGTCTATGGCTCGCCGGGCAAGCCGCGCACCTGGGCGGTCACGGTGAAGAAGAACTTCAACTGATCGCGGGCAATCGTCAGGTGGGGGCGGCGGTCACGCCGCCCCCAACCGCGTCTGCCGGTCGACCAATTCCGACTCGACAGCGACGCCTGGCCACCGCATCATCCGCATGCGCGTAGCAGGACGCGCACGCACGGGATACGGAGGCTGAATGAACGCGAATCTTCAGGACACCCAGCTCGAGCAGAACAAGACATTCACGAATGTCATCTACGCGTTGTACGCGTGCTCGCTCATCACCGGCGTGACGTTCTTCGTCGCGATCGTGCTGAACTACATCAAGCGCGACGACGTGGTGGGCACGTTCCTCGAGAGCCACTTCCGCTGGCAGATCCGCACATTCTGGTTCAGCCTGCTGTGGGGCATCGTGGGCCTGATCACGATGCCCATCCTGATCGGCTTCGCCGTCTGGTGCGCGCAGTTCATCTGGTTCATCTACCGCATCGCCAAGGGCTGGATGCGTCTCAACGAAGACAAGCCGATGTACGTCGGTCAGTGAGCCGCGGCCGCCCGGGTTGCCGATACCCAGGCGCCGTGGATCTGGTTGAAGATCCGGAAGGGCATGCGCACGGTCGCGATCGGGCCGTCCGCGAGCCGTTGCGCGTCGAGGACGAGTAGTTCGCTGCGGCCCTCGAAGATGCGCTGGTTGATTCCCACCAGATAGCCGTCGCCCTCGGGCGCGCGATCCGAGCGCGGCACGAAGCAGCACTCCTGCAGGAACGCGTCGGCGCCGCCGAACCAGGATTGCGTCGTGCGCGTCACGTGTTCGAAGCGTCTCCACGTGTTGAGCGGACGACCCATCGGGCCCGCGAGCCGCGGATCGAAGGGCTGGCTCATGTCCACGCACGGCATGAATCCCACGGTGTAGGGCACGGTGTGATAGCGGTCGTCCTGGCGGGACAACACGCCCGTGTGCGGGAACAGCACTTCCATCTCGTATCCGGGCCGGCTCGCGTGAGCGAGGTCGACAGATAGACGGGTGACTCGTCCCTGCGCCGCCACGAGATCGAACGGGCTGCCATCCTTGTTCGGAAAGAACGGAAACTGGTTCTTCGTGCCCATGTCCATGTCGACGTAGATCCGGTCGCCGTCGCTGAAGCAGCCCATCGTGTGCGTGGCGCAGCGTTCGGGCCCCTTGAACCAGCGCAGGTCCCTGCTGTCGCCGCCGCGGCGCATGACGCCGAGCCAAGTCGGCAGCGTGGAAT
>JAEZCR010000162.1 GCA_023433465.1 Pseudomonadota bacterium
GCCCGATGAAGTGCGCGCGCTCGGCGTGTCCACGCTCAAGAGCTCGCCGTCGTTCCTGATGGTCGTGCACCTGACCTCGCCCAGCGGCCGATACGACAGCCTCTATCTACGCAACTACGCCACGCTGAACGTGCGCGACACGCTGGCCCGCCTGCCGGGCATGGGCGATGTGCAGGTCTTCGGCGCCGGCGACTACTCCATGCGCGTGTGGCTCGATCCGCAGAAGCTCGCCGCGCGCAATCTCACCACCGGCGACGTGATCGCCGCGATCCGTGAGCAGAATGTGCAGGTGGCCGCGGGCCAGATCGGCGCTCCCCCCGCCGCCGGCGCGGAATTCCAGGTCGCGCTCAACGCCCGTGGCCGCCTGCAGAGCGAGGAAGAGTTCGGCGAGGTCGTCGTCAAGACGGGTGAGTACGGCGAAGTCGTGCAGCTCAAGGACGTCGCGCGGCTCGAGCTCGGCGCCGCGACCTACGCGATGCAGTCGCTGCTCGCCAACGAAAACGCGGTCGCCATTCCCGCATACCAGTCGCCGGGCTCCAACGCACTCGACCTGTCGACGCAGGTGCGCGAGACGATGGAGCAGCTCAAGAAGTCATTCCCCGACGGAATGGACTACGACATCATCTACGACCCGACGCAGTTCGTGCGCCAGTCGATCGACGCGGTGATCACGACGCTGCTCGAAGCCATCCTGCTCGTGGTGCTCGTCGTCGTGCTGTTCCTGCAGACCTGGCGCGCGTCGGTCATTCCGCTGGTCGCGGTGCCGGTGTCGATCGTCGGCACGTTCGCGGTGCTGTACGCGTTCGGGTTCTCGATCAACACGTTGTCGCTGTTCGGGCTCGTGCTCGCGATCGGCATCGTCGTGGACGACTCGATCGTGGTCGTCGAGAACGTCGAGCGGCACATCGCGAACGGCCTCAGGCCACTCGAGGCCACCAAGCGCGCGATGCAGGAGGTCAGCCGGCCCATCATCGCGATCACGCTGGTGCTGTGCGCGGTGTTCGTGCCGGTCGCCTTCGTCGACGGCCTCACGGGCCAGTTCTATCGCCAGTTCGCGCTGACCATCGCGATCTCGACGGTGATCTCGGCGTTCAATTCGCTCACCTTGTCGCCCGCCCTCGCCGCGGTGCTGCTCAAGCCGCACGACGCGAAGCCGGACGCGCTGACCCGCGGCATGGACCGCGTGTTCGGCAGACTCTTTTCACGCTTCAACCGTGGTTTCGCGGCCGCGGGTGATGGCTACTCGAAAACGGGCACCCGCACCGTGCGTCGCGCGCCCATCGCGATCGCCGTCTATGCGGGACTGATCGGGCTCACGTGGCTGGGCTTGTCCTCTCTCCCCGGCGGATTCATTCCGCAGCAGGACAAGAACTATCTCGTGGGCATCGTGCAGCTGCCGCCCGCGGCTTCGATCGACCGCACGGATGCGGTAGTTCGACAGATCGGCGAGATCGCGAAGAAACAGCCCGGCGTGTTGTCGTCGGTGCAGTTCGCCGGCGTGTCGGCGAACGGATTCGCGGCGAGCTCGAGCGCGGCTATTGTCTTCTTTCCGCTCAAGGACTTCGACGAGCGCAAGGGCGACGATCTCTCGGCCGGCGCGATTGCCGGCTCGCTCAACGCGCAGTTCTCGCAGATCCAGGACGCGTACATCGCGGTGTTCCCGCCGCCGCCCGTCATCGGGCTCGGCACGCTGGGCGGTTTCAAGCTCAATGTGCAGGACCGGCAGAACCGCGGCGCCGAGGCGTTGTACGCCGCCGTGCAGGACGCCATCGGCAAGGCCTGGCAGGACCCGCGTCTCGCGGGCGTGTTCTCCAGTTATCAGATCAACGTTCCGCAGCTCGACGTCGACGTCGATCGCCTCAAGGCCAAGCGCCAGGGCGTGAAGGTGTCCGACGTGTTCCAGACGCTGCAAGTCAACCTGGGATCCTTGTATGTCAATGACTTCAACCGATTTGGCCGTACTTACCGTGTGGTGGCGCAGGCGGATGCGCCGTTCCGTTCGCAGGTTGACGACATTCTTCCACTTGAAACGCGTAACGCCGCCGGAGAGATGGTCCCACTCGGTTCGTTAGTGAGTGTCCGTGAATCCTTCGGGCCGGACATCGTCGAGCGCTTCAACGGGTATCCGTCGGCGGACATCACCGGCGGACCGTCGCCGGGTCACAGCTCGGGCGAGGCCCAGGCGGCGATGAAGGAAATCCTCGACGCCAATCTACCCGCCGGCATGAGCTTCGAGTGGACCGAACTCGCGTACCAGCAGATCGCCTCGGGCGACGCGGCGCTATGGGTGTTCCCGCTGTGCGTGTTGTTCGTGTTCCTGGTGCTGGCCGCGCAGTACGAGAGCTTCTCGCTGCCGCTCGCGATCATCCTGATCGTGCCGCTGGCCGTGCTCGCGGGTGTCGCCGGCATCTGGCTGCAGGACGGCGACAACAACATCTTCACGCAGATCGGCTTCCTCGTGCTCGTGGCGCTCTCGGCCAAGAACGCGATCCTGATCGTCGAGTTCGCGAAACATCTCGAGGAGCAGGGCCGCGACAAGGTCGCCGCCGTGCTCGAGGCCGCGCGACTGCGACTGCGCCCCATCGTGATGACGTCGATCGCGTTCGTGATGGGCGTGGTGCCGCTGGTGCTCGCCTCGGGCGCGGGCTCCGAGGTGCGCCGCGCGATGGGCGCCGCCGTGTTCTCCGGAATGATCGGCGTGACGATCTTCGGTCTGCTGCTCACACCCGTGTTCTATGTGCTGGTGCGCCGCGCGGCGAAGCCCTCGCCCGCCGCGCTGCCAGCCCCCGTTTCGGCTGAGGTTTGAAAATGATGCTCAAGGTCGCTCGCTTGTCGCTCGCCCCCCTCGCCGCCGCCGTCCTGGCGGCGTGCGCGGTGGGTCCCAACTACCACGCGCCGGAGACGAAGGTCGCCGACAAGTTCGATGGCGTCGAATCCGCCACGTTTTCCTCGCAGGAGAACGTTGAGCAGTTCTGGCGCACGTTCGGCGACTCCGCGCTCGATGAACTCGTGGGTGAAGCCCGCGCCGCGAACTACGACGTGCGCATCGCCCTGACTCGCGTGAACGAAGCCCGCGCCCTGCGTCGCGACGCCGCCTTCGATCTCGCCCCCAGCATCGAGGCCACCGGCGGCTACACGAAGACCCGCGCCTCACGGCTTTCTCCCGGATTTTCCGTGCCAGGCACCGTCTTGGAAACGGAGTACTACGATGCAGGGTTCGACGCGTTCTGGGAGCTCGATTTCTTTGGCGGAGTGCGGCGTGGAGTGGAAGCCAGCAACGCGGATCTCGGCGCCAGCGAGGCGGCGCGGCGCGACGTACTCGTCACCGTCACGGCCGAAGTCACGCGCACCTACTTCGAGCTGCGCGGATTCCAGCAGCAGCTCGACGTCGCGCGGCGC
>JAEZCR010000168.1 GCA_023433465.1 Pseudomonadota bacterium
GACCCATGTTCTGCGCCACTGCCAAATGCGCCCGGTCGATCTCCTGATGCGCCGCGAACGATCAACGACGCGGTGGCATTCACAAAATCCGAGCTGGCAAGTAGGGTTCGAGCGGCGATTCAGTTCGAGAAGTTTGGTGCTGAACCTGGCTGGGTATACTTCGCGTCTGTCGGCGCCGCCGCAAGTCGGACCATGCCCGGCGGTACTTGGGCTACTGGTCGAGCCGAAGGGAACTTACAGTATGGAGCTATCCTTACGACACTTGGTATTCCACAGTGGGCTCAGTTGATTGTGGGGGATGCAGATGAGGCAGCTGAAAAGCTTGGGATTAAGGCTTCCAATGATCAGAACGATACCTGGACAGATACTCCAGTCTCGAAAGCTCTAATCCGAGCAGGTGCCCAATGCGCAAGACGATAGCCCTACTAGTGTGTCTCGTCGTGTGCGGATGCAAGGAGGCGAAAGTCAGTTCTACCTCGTACAAGAGGGCAGACGGAACTGTTGCGTTCAGTATTGATCGCTTTGCGCATGGATTCAATTTGCAAGCCATTAGCTCGTCAGGAAATCCGTCCCTGACCCTCATGAAGGTTTATATGTGTAAGTCCGCCCAAGTTCTTTGGGACGGAAAAGACTCTGTTCTCTTTATTCATGATGGTGCAGAAATCCTTTACTTGGCCGATGGGTTTGATGGCGAATCGAACTTGACGATTGGCGTTTGTAGGGTCGGTAGCCAGGGTTGCGATCTGTGGCCAAAGTCAAGCACGAAGGAAACTATTGCGGTGTCTTGTGGTTAGTGGCCGCAAAGTGAGGTGCCGTGCTTGCCCGGCATCGCAATGCCTGAACCGCGCCGGCTTCTCCGGAGACAGTCTTGTGTTAGCTACTGTCTCTCGACTTGAACTTCACGCTGCCGATAGTACGCCTCCTCGAACTCGATGGGTGGAACGTCGCCGATGGGGCCGAACGGGCGCCGATTGTTGAACCAATCTACCCATTCGAGCGTTGAGTACTCGACGTTGTCGACGTTTCTCCAGGGTCCGCGTCGATGGATGACCTCGGCCTTGAAGAGCCCGATGATCGACTCTGCAAGCGCGTTGTCGTAGCTGTCGCCGGTGGTGCCGACGGAAGCCTGGATTGCGCACTCGCCGAGTCGCTCGCTGTATCGGATCGACAGATACTGCTTGCCGCGGTCGCTGTGATGGATCAGGCCTTCGGTCTCACAGCGCGCATGCACCGCCTGCTCGAGCGCATCGAGCACCAGGGTCCGCCTTCATCGAAGTGCTCACGCGCCATCCCACGATCATCCGCGAGAACACATCGATGACGAACGCAACGAACACGAAGCCGCGCCAGGTCGCAACGTATATGAAGTCCGCGACCCACAGCTGGTTAGGCCTCTCGGCCACGAACTGCCGTTCCACGAGGTCAGCGGGGCGCGGTGCGCCGTCTTCCGAGACGGTGGTGATCTTGAAGGCCTTGCCACGCTTCACGCCGCACAAGCCGAGCTGGCGCATCAAGCGCTGCACAGTGCAGCGAGCCACTCGGATCTTCTCGCGGTTCAGCTGCTTCCAGGTCTTGTGCGCCCCATACGCGCAGAAGTTCTCCCGCCACACACGCTGGATCTGCGGCTTGAGCTCGGCATCGCGCCGGGCTCGGGCTGGAACACGCTGTGGATCGCGTTCTCGCGCCTTCAGCTCGTAGTAGGTAGAAGGGGCGATCGGCAAGACCTTGCAGATCGGCTCGACCCCGTACTCGTCCCGGTGAGCGTCGATGAACGCCACCATCACTTCGCTTTGCGGTCGAGCTCCGCCTGGGCGAAAAAAGCTGATGCCTTGCGCAAAATCTCGTTCGCTCGCTTGAGCTCGAAGTTCTCGCGCTCCAGTTGCTTGAGCCGCGCTCGCTCGTCCGTGGTCAAGCCTGGCCGTGCACCGGCGTCACGCTCAGCCTGCGCCACCCAACGCTGCAGCGTTTGCGCTGCGCAACCGAGCTTGCCTGCAATCGACTCGATCGCCGCCCAGCGCGAGCCGTGCTCGGCCTGCTGCTCGACCACCATGCGCACCGCACGCTCTCGGACTTCCTTCGAATACCGCTTCTGTGTTCCCATAAACTCCATCCTCTCTCAGGTTGAAGTCTCCGGGAAAGCCGGCGCGGTTCAGTCTTTCATCAACAGAAACAAGTGCAGGGGATCGGAAGCGCTTGGCTCGAAGCCGAAATGTGCGTAGAAAGACTTCGCTTCCTCGTCTTTGGCATGAACAAGCAGTGCCCGAGCGCCGACGATGTCGGCCGCGTTCGATACCCGGACGAGCGCATCTTTGAGGAGTGCCGCGCCAACACCTCTCTTGACCAGCATCTTGTCCACGGCGAGGCGTGCCAGCAAGACCACGGAGATTGGATGCCGGGCCTGACCGGCAGCTACGCGTCGAGGTGCAGCGTCGTGTAAAACCGAACCAGCCGCCAGGCTGTAGTAGCCGCGGACTCTCTTGTCTTCGGCCACGACGTAGGTTTGCGCGGCGTTTGCTTGGTTGTTAGCCCAGGCGTGCTGCCGCAGGAATCGATTCAGAGCCTCTTTCCCGCAATCGAAGCTATCGACTTCGTGATCCTTCCGAAGTTTCTCGATGGCACCGAGGCCAGTCATTCCTCAAGAACGCTCGGCGTGTTCAGCAACCTGGCGAGGCGCGGCTTGGGCTTTGGGGCCGCATCCAAAGCGGCGACAAACGCATCGTATTGCTTCGCCGACAGCGGAAACTCCCGGCGATTGGCGAGTGCTTCAGTAGCCGCAGCCAGGCCGCTGTCCAGGACGAAAGCACTGATGGACTTCCCCTGCAGGGAAGCGGCTTGCTGAAGCGCTTTTTTGGCTGGCGTGGAAAGCCTCACTTCAAGGCGTTCTTCACGGCGTCGAGCAACGCGCATGGGAGTCTCCTCTTCCGTTTGCATAGGGTATCAACCGTACACTGTCCGTACAAGGAAGGATAATCACATTTTTACGGGAATCTTGCGTGAGGTCAGTTCTGGACACTTCGGTTGCCACTCCTGCACACGCCAATTCCGCGCTTGCGCCCCCGATCGAGCTCCCCATGCCAATGGATGAACTCATCCAGTCTGACCTCGGAGCGATCTAGGTCGCGCGCGCTTGATCCCTCGAAACTGAGCTTTCGTCATTTCAAAAAGCGCCTTCGCCCCATCCCTATTGTCGACTTCCGGCCGCTGACAAGAATTCGCCTGGTCGCGATTGAAACCGGACTAACCACTGAAATCGCGCGACATCATTCAGGAGGGTTCCTTGTACACCACGAAACGATCATCCTTCCCGCCGAACACGCTGCTGCTTTCGGCGGTTTTCCTGCTGATGGGTTGCATACCGGACACGGCGCCCGACGCATTCAGCTTTGCCAGTAAGACAAGGGTGCCCGCCGCCACCCAGATCGAATCGGAGCCCGTGACCGTGACGGGCATCAATATTCCGGCGCACCTGTCCATTGCCGGAGGCGAATATTCGATCGATGGCAAGGCATATCGCAGCGATCCCGGCACTATCAAAGTCAATCAGCAGGTCCGGATCCGGGTCTTGTCCTCGAGCGAGTCATCGGGCGAAGTTTCGGCAACGCTGACCATCGGCGGGGTCAAGGGCACCTTCACCGTAAGAACCGCCAACTTCACGGGTCGCGCCGAAGCGGAGGCCGCGAATCTGACCGGCGGCGCGAGCGCGGTTGCTGACCCTGTGGCTTCGAAGGGCAAGACGGTCCTGGTGGGGTCCGCCGATCGTGGCATTTCGACCGACGACTCCGTGGACGCGGAGGCGCTGATCATCGCGTACCGCACCGATACCGCGGGGACTCTCGAGGTGACAGTAAATGGCGTCCACGCGGGCAAGTTCACCTTGCGTCCGACGGCGGGTGCGTATGCGACTGCCGGTGCCGTGGTCAACGTGCATGAAGGGGACGTCGTCGCGATCGCGAGCCCGTCGACGGCCGGCTCCTCGGAGACCTTTCTCGATTACGTGGAGTTTGCCGCCAGCCCATTCCGAACAGTGTCGACGCTGGCTGCGACCGTCCCTACGACAAGTGATGGCATTTCGGTCGGTCCGAATGGCGACATCTATGTCTCGGGCGGTGTAAACGGAACGGCAGGTGCCGGCGGCACCCAGATCCTGCGCGTAACGTCTGCGGGTGAGGTATCTGTTTTTGCCTCGGGCCTGGGTTCGGCCAATGGGTCGGATTTCGATTCGAGCGGCAATCTCTACGTGGCCGACTTTGCAGGCGGCGCGGTGCGCAAGATCACCCCTGAGGGTGTCATGACCAGCTTCGCCTCCGGACTGAACGGGCCGGGAGGTGTCTGGGTGGACGATAACGACAACGTCATGGTCACGCTGTACGGCTATGGTGCCAGCGGCGCGACGGTGTTGAGCATTACCCCGGACGGCACCGTTTCCACCTACGCCTCCGGTCCCCCGCTGCAGGATGTGATCGGCATCGTTGGCGATGAGAACGGCCAGATCTATGTCAACAACTGGTTCAGCGGGGTGATCTACAACATCACCGATGGAAACATCTCCGAGGTGGCGCAGACCGGCAGCCCGCTGAACCACATCTGCTACAGCCATGGCGTCATCTTTGCGCCCAGCCCGGCCGCAGCTCTGATCCGGCGCGTCAAACTAGATGGCACGGTGGAACATTTCACGGGTACTACGGTGCGGCAAAGCATCGATGGACCCCTCGCGATCGCGGACTTCTCGCGGCCGAACTCCTGCGACGTCGCCGAGGACGGGAGCGTGGTGTACGTGGTAGACCGTGACACGGGTCTGTTACGCAAGATCGCGTCCGGCGCGCCCTGACCGGGAAGCCGAGCGATCGGAGCGCCGTGCAACTACTTGCGCGGCGCTCCTTTTCCTGGCGGACGATCGAAGTGGCCTGTGCCGACGCTTGTGTATAGGATCGAATCGAAGCGGCTGCAAACCTTCGGGTCATGTCACGAAAGTCCACACTCAAGGCGCCCCGTGATCGATGCCGTGAATCATTGGCGGTGCGCGCGTGAGCACGTTGCCGCACGCGGCTTTCCGCGGCCTCGCCGCGACGACATCGCGAATGCAGCCCAGGCTCCTGCAGGTCCTTCGAACCTTTGCCATCTGGCTGGCGGTCTGGACCTTCGTAGGCCTGATATTCGTGGGGCAGAACGCCACGCAAAAATTCTTCGTGGGCGATCCGACGCTCTGGAAGGAGGTCGGGTTCTGGTCGATGCGGGTCGTGCTGTCCGCCGCACTCACGCTGGTCATCTTGTGGCTCGGCACGCGCTTTCCGATCGAGAAACGCGTGTGGGTGCGGCGAATCTCACTCCATGTTCTTTTCAGCCTGTGTTTCGGTGTGGTGAGGACGGGACTGGAAGCAGTCGTGTTCTCACATCTGAGCGCGGGATGGGGTCCGGGTTTCGAGTGGGCGCAAAGCGCGAGCAACGCGTTCAAGGTGCTGATGATTTTCGCTTTCCACCAGGCATTCATCGCCTACTGGTTCATCCTGGTCATTCACACCGCGATTCGCTATCACGAAAAGTTTCAAGAGCGGGCAGCGGCGGCGTTGCGACTGGAGTTGAATGCGGCGGAGCTCAGGGCTCAGGTCACGCAGGTGCAGTTGAGCGCATTGAAGATGCAATTGCAGCCGCACTTCCTGTTCAACACCCTGAACGTGATCATGGGGATGATGAGGGCGGGGCAGGTGCTGCTGGCGGAGCGCGCATTGTCTCGTTTCAGCGATCTGCTGCGTGCCGTTCTCGACGACCTGGATACGCAGGAAGTCACGCTGGAGCGTGAGTTGACCTACGTTCGACTCTATCTATCCATCGAGCAGATGCGATTCGCCGATCGCTTGAGTGTCCGGATCGAAGCCGACCCGGACCTGCTGGATGCAGCGGTTCCGCACATGGGATTGCAGCCGGTCGTGGAAAACGCGGTACGGCACGGAATCGGCTGCCGGGTCGCCGGGGGTTCCATCGAAGTTCGGGTCACGCGCGTGGACGATCGGCTGCACATCAGAGTGCGTGACGAGGGCTCGGGCGTCCGCGCCGGTTCGCCGGCCGGGCGAGGACTGGGCTTGTCGAACCTCAGAGCCCGACTGAAACAGTTGCATGGAGAGCGCGGAGAGTTACGGCTCGAATGCTCCGAAAGTGGCGCCGTGGTCGAAGTGGTCGTGCCGTATCGAAGGCTGGCGGCCGCCGACAATCTGACCCTGTCAATGGAGTGAAGGCATCAATGAAAGCCGCGCAGACGCGAGCCCAGTGGAGCGCACTGATCGTGGATGATGAGCCTTTCGCGCGCGCCAGCCTGCGGGCGTTGCTGGAGCGCGAGCCGGAAGCCATTACCATCTTCGAGGCGAGGAACGGTCACGAGGCGGCGTCTCTCATTCTCGGCGAGCGCCCCGATGTGGTCTTTCTCGATGTGCAGATGCCGGACATGAACGGGTTCGACGTCGTGCGGCAGGTCGGCGTGGCTGCCATGCCGGACGTGATCTTCATCACCGCGCACGATCGGTTTGCCATCCAGGCATTCGAGATCAATGCACTCGATTACCTGCTGAAACCAGTTGCCGAGGAGCGCTTCGCGGAAGCTCTCAGCCGCAGGCGTTCACGTGGAAAACAGCGCGGCGACGATAGCGAGCGCATCGTGTCGTTGCTGCAGACCCTCGCTGCGCCGCGCAGAACCCTCACACGCATGGCCGTGCGCTCCGCCGGCAAGACGACCTTCGTGAACCTGGAGGATGTGCGCTGGATTCAAGGAGCGGAGAACTATGTGCAGCTGCATACCGCAACCACCCAGCATTTCGCGCACGCAACCATTCAATCCCTGCTTGAACTCCTGGATCCTGATGTGTTCGTGCGCATCCACCGCTCGAATATCGTCAATGTTCGCCACATCATCCAGATCGAGACGGGAACCCATGGCGACTACGTCCTCACGCTGAACAACGGCGCTCGCGTCCATTCCAGTCGCACGTACTGCGAAGTCATCAGGAAGTTGATATCGAATCGCCCGTAACGCAGTGGCAGGCGCCTGCCTATGCGATCTCGTTTGGCACGCGGATTTCAGGGAAGTGACTCGGGAGTGAGCCCTATCCAGCGAGCCAGTTGCCAAAGCGCACCCACCACTCGGTTTCGAGCACCAGAATTCGCGAGACCTGCGCCGTCACCAGCAACGCGAACCCCAGCACGTAGACCGGATGCAGCTGCCGATGGATTCGCGTGTCGATCGCGATTACGGCAAGTAGCATCACATCGACGACCACCGCTCCGATGGTCGTGCGCTGCGGAAACGAGAACGCCGGAAAGAGCTGAATCACCCGGGCGATCGCCGCCTGCAGGATCGAAAACGTCGCGAGCACCATGAAGCGCTTGTGGTGCTCGGGCTTGCGGATGTTCGCAATGGCGAGCGCGATGAACAGGCTGAAGAGCGCCATCGCGAACATGCCGAGTACGTTTGCCAGCCGCGCGAACTCCGGCTTTGGCCCGGCAAGGCCCGCCTTGAGTGAGACGGTGGTTGCCACGACACCGGTGATCACCATGGCCGTGGCAATCGAGATGCCCAGCAGTCCCAACGCGCGGTGCACGGATACGCGACCGTTCGCGACCAGCGTCGCCTGCACGACAAAGAAAACCATCCAGAGGAAAAACAACACGGCATGGATGTGAACCGCTCGAGGCAGATCCAGCGTGCCCCCCGTAAGAGGCGCCCAGTAGTTGCGCGTGAAGGCAAGGAACACGATCGCCGCCAGCGCGATCGCGAGCCTCGCATGGAATTGCCGGGCCGCATCCCGACTGGCTCCGGTGCGCTCCGCGGTCGTGGCCGATGTATTGCTGTTCACGATGTTCGCTCCCCCTTTTGCCGTTGCGAGACGCCATCCCTCCGCAGACACTTATGGCCTGGAGTCAGGTGAAAACGCGTGGCCGCCGCCATGAAAGTCGGTGAAATGTCGTGAAATCGGATGCCACGAAGGCCGGCCTCTACGAATTCGGCGGGTTCGTGCTCGATCCGGAGCGGCGGCTGCTGGCGCGCGAGGGGGGCGACCCGATCACGATCACCGGCAAGGCGTTCGACGCGCTGGTTCATCTAGTTCGGCGCGCGGGGCAAGTCGTGACGCGGAATGAGCTGGCGGACGCCCTCTGGCCGGACACAGTGGTCGAAGACAACAACCTCAGCCAGACGATTTCGCAGGTCCGGAAGGCGTTGGGAGATGCGGAGGAAGCCGGACCAAGATTCATCGCCACCGTACCCCGGAGGGGATATCAGTTCATCGCGAAAGTCAGGCTGCGCGAGGCGCGGGCGGAGCCGGTCGTCGCATCGGGTCGGTGGCGTGTAATCACGATTGGCGCGGCAGGCATCCTCGCAATCATCGCGGCGAGCCTTTGGTTCTCGCGAGGCGAGCCGCCGGCTTTGCTCGAAAGGGCAGGCAACGCGCCGTCGTCGGACATGCTCGTCGCCCCGGCCGGGAATTCCTCGGAATCCGCTGCAGCCCAGGCGGCATTCTTGCGCGCACTCTCCTTGTACAGGGCGTCCGCGATCGGGGTCAGCATGCCCTCGAGCGCCCGCGCGCAGATCATCGAACTGCTCGACGAAGCCATCGTGTACGACGGGAAGTTCGCCGCGGCACTGGCGTGGCGGGGGCACGTACGACTCGACTCGCTCTTCTTCGAATCGATTCCGGAGAGCGACTGGAATGCGCGCCGAGCCGAGCTGATGAGGCTCGTCGAGGAGGACGTCGTCGCCGCTCTCGCGCTCGACTCCAGCCAGGGCGTCGCGCAGACCACGCTCGGCCGGCTCAACATGTATCGTGGGCGATTGCGCGCCGCGCGAACCGCGATCGACGCGGCGCTACGAACGAGCCCCGACGAGGCAATCGTTCATCACTACTCGGCCATGCTCCATTGCCTGCAGAACGAACATGCGGAAGCGATCCGATCGGCGCGGCGTGCCTTGGAGCTCGACGCGGGATATGCCGCGCCATACTCCCCGCTTGCACTGGCGTTACGCGCCACGGGCGACGGAGAGGGCGAGGCGGCCGCCTTCCGCGCCATGATCCAGGCCGCGCCGACCAGCGCCATTGGCTACATCGGTCTCGCGCGGCACCAGGCCTCCATCGATGACAGCGCCGGCGTCTTGAGCTCGCTGCGCCTCGCCGAGCAGTTCTTCGGCGACGTGCGCGGTTTTCGCGTCGACGCCGCCATCAGCTACATGCGGGCCGGCGCGCAGGCGGACGCCGAGCGGCTCGTCGTCGAGTTCAGACGCGGCACCCGGGGAACGCACGTCGATCCCGCGATGCTTGCGATGTCCTTCATTGCGCTCGGGGACCACGAGCGCGCACGTGCGCAGATCGTCGAGGCAGTCGAGAAGCGACACGAAGGCATGGATCCGTTTCCCCTGATGCTCATCGAGCGCAATATCTGGTCGGTGCCCATGCTCGAAACGAAGCCCTGGCTCGACCTGCGCGCGCGTCTTCGAAGCGCGGATTGACCTCACGCGGTCTGTCAAGATGAACCACGACGATTGCAGCTAGCTATTTACGGAATGGCCATATCGCGCATAGATTGGTGCGCGGCACAGGGATGGGGATTCGAAGAATGGTCCGATCGTTGCTTTTCGTCATTGCACTCGCCGTCGGCTTGCCGGCGCACGCGCAGCTTACGGCGCCGGTGAAGAATAATGAAACGACCATCACGGTCACGGGCACCCGCGAATCGAAAGTGAAGATGAGCGACTGGCGCATGGCGGAGACGCCGCACGTCGTCGTATTCAGCCAGGGAAGCGAGGAACACCTGCGGCGTACCGCGCACAATCTCGAGAAGCTTCACTTTCTGCTCTCGGCCCTGCATGGCAGGGTGGACACGCCCGACGAGACGATCAAGATCGCGGTGACGATGATCGGGGATGCCGCGGAGTTCGAGCACCTGCGACTGTCGGACTTGCGCTGGCAATATGGCCCGTTTGCGCAGATGTTCGCGAAGACTATCTACTACGATCCGCGCGAAGAAGGACCGGTTCTCGCGACGACCGGGGCCGGCGCAAACCTGGTTCTCAGTCCCTCGAGGTCGTCACGCCGCCCGACGAGCCGCAATTGCGCCGCCGACGGTGACAAGCCGTTGGTGAGCGCAAACTTTGTTCCCACGATCAACCCCATCACTGGGCAGGAGGATTGGAGCGGCATGCTCGAACATCTTCCCGTGAGCGAGCTTGCCTTCTGTCAGTCGGCCGATTCCCGCCTCTATGCCGGCTTTGCCCAGAACTACCTGATGACCTATTTTCCCGCCGCATACCCGCGCTGGTTCCTGCAGGGTTTCGGCGAGATCTTTGCGACGATGGAATCAGGCGATGATTTCGTGGAATACGGCGAATTTCCGAACGGCTTCTTCCAAGTCATGGATCATTTTGGCGGCTATCCGGTCAAGGAGGTCCTGAACGGCCGCTATCTATCCGGGACGAGGCGCGGCTGGACGCCATTTCACGCGTGGCGACTGGTCCACCTTCTGTACTTTTCGGACGAGTGGAGGCCGCGGTTGCACGAATATCTGAATGCCATCGCGCGCGGTTCCGACCCGCAGAGCGCCGCGAGCGCCTTCGGCGATCCGGCCGCACTCCAGAGCGCAGTGTCCGCTTATCGGGGACGCAAAGTTCAGTTCGAGCGAATGAACTTTCCGGCCGAGCGCGCGCCGGAACCGACTATCCGTCGAATGACCCGGGCGGAAGCCGGACTGATCCGCGGCCGACTGGAGCTTGGGGCGCGGATCGAGGTGCCTGCGGAAGATAGTCCCGAGCACTCGGCGGCACTCGAGCGGCGCTCGGCGTGGCTCGAGCGGCTTCGCGGCAATGCGCTGCAATTCCCCACACTGATCGAACACCAGCTGCTGTTGGCAGAGGCTGAGTGCCGCTCCGGCAATCCGGATGCGTGTCTGGAGGCCGCCGAACGCGCAATTGCCCAGTCGCCGAAAGACACAACGGCTCTGGTGTGGAAAGGCACAGCATTGGCGCAGCTCGCCGCACGCGCTCCTGCTGCCGAGAGGCAGCGCCGGGTCAAGGAGGCGCGCGGCTATATCGCCCAGGCCAACCGCCAGCATACGGACGGCATCCTTCCGCTCATCGCGTATTACAACAGCTTTGCCGTTGCCGGGGAGCAAGCCCCGGACAATGCCGTCGAAGCTTTGGCCATGGTCGTCGAATCTTCACCGGCTGCGCCGAGCGCACGGCTGAAGTTAGGCAGGGAGTTCATCAAGCGCGATTTCGAGGATGCCGCGCGCAGCACGCTCCTCCCGGTCGCCATGGGGGCCTTCGACACGCCCGAAAAGCCGGCTGCCGGCGCGTTACTTCCGAAAGCCACGGGAGAATGATGCGAACGCTTCTTTTAGTCCTTGGACTCGCAGTCGTCTTCCCGGCGCAGGCGCAGCTTACGGCGCCGGCAAGGAATAACGAGACGACCATCACCGTCACCGGCACCCGCGAATCGAAAGTGGAGATGAGCAACTGGCGCATGGCGGAAACGCCGCACGTCGTCGTGTTCAGCCAGAACGACGAGGAGGAATTGCGCGCCACGGCGCACAATCTCGAGAAGCTTCACTTCGTCCTTTCCGCCTTGTTCGGCCGGGTGGACGAGCCCGACGAGACGATCAAGATCGCCGTCACGATGATTGGCGAGGCCGGGCCGTTCGAGCAGCTTCGACTGACGGACCTGCGCTGGCAATACGGGCCGTTTCCGCCGCGATTCGCGAAAACGATCTACTACGATCCGCGCGCGGAAGGCTCGGTGCTCGCAACGACCAGGGACGGCGTGAATCTGGTCCTTCAGCCGTCCGTCGGCCGTCCGACCAGCCGCAATTGCGCGTGGGGCGGCGGCGACGCTCCATTGGCGAGCTATTCCGGGCCGCCGAGTCTCGATGCGTTGCCCAGGAACGAGATTGCCTTCTGCCAGTCGGCCGAATCCCGTCTCTACGCCGGCTTCGCTCAGAACTACTTGATGACGTATTTCCCGGCCGCGTATCCGCGCTGGTTTCTGCAAGGGTTCGGAGAAATCTTCGGGACGATGAAGGTGGGCGAGGACTTCGTGGAATACGGCCACCGTCCGATCGGTTATCCGCAGGTCATGAATCATTATCAATACATCGCCTATCCAGTCACCGAAATCCTGGACGGTAGATATCTGGTGGGGCGGAGAGCCTGGACGCCCTATCACGCCTGGCGGCTGGTCCATCTTCTGTATTTCTCGGACGAGTGGAAGCCGCGGTTGCACGAGTATCTGAATGCCATCGCGCGTGGTGAAGACCTGCAAAGCGCCGCGAGCGCCCTTGGAGATCCGGCCGAGCTCAAGAAGGCCGTGTCCGCTTACCGGGGACGCAAGGTGGAGTTCGAGCGGATGAACTTTCCGGCCGAGCGCACGCCGGAACCGATCATTCGTCGGATGACCCGGGCGGAGGCCGGACTGATCCGCGGCCGACTCGAGTTGGGGGCCCGGATCGAGGTGCCCACGGAAGATAGTCCCGAGCATTCGGCGGCACTCGAGCGGCGCTCGAAGTGGCTCGAACGGCTTCGCGAGAACGCGCGGCAATATCCCAAACTGATCGAACACCAGCTGCTTTTGGCCGAGGCCGAGTGCCGCTCCGGCAATTCGCAAGAGTGTCTCGAGGCCGCCGAGCGTGCGATCGCGCTTTCGCCACGCGATGCCACGGCGCTGGTGTGGAACGGCGTGGCGCTTGCGCAGCTAGCCGCGCAATCGCCAGCCGCCGAACGGCAGCGCCGGCTCAAGGAAGCGAGGCGTGTCATCGCGCGGGCCAATCGCCTCGATTCCGAGGGCATCCTTCCGCTCATCGCCTACTACAACAGCTTCGCCGTTGTCGGCGAGCCCGCGCCGGACAGGGCCGTCGACGGGCTGGCCAAGATCGTTGCTTCTTCGCCCGCCGCGCCAGCTTCGCGCCTGAAGCTCGGAGAGGAATTCATGAAGCGCGATCTGGAGGATGCGGCGCGCGAAACGCTCCTGCCCGTCGCCAAGGGGGCCTTCAACACGCCCGAAAAGCCGGCCGCCGCCGCGTTGCTTCCAAGCCCGAAGGCGGAACCCGGGAGTTGACGCCAGGGTGGGACTGGTCGAGTACGAGGAGAACCTGATTGCGCACCAGGAGAGGCCGTGTCATGAAGATACGCGTCCAGTCAGGAGATGCGACATGAACAATCAGGCAAATTCACCGAGGCCGGCACGTCCGCTGAGCGGTGACGAGCTGGCGGATCTTCACGAGCAGTTCGACGAATGCGACATCGATGGCGATGGCCGCGTCGACTTCACCGAATTCGCCAAACTACTCGAGAATCTCGGCTCCGAGGTGCCGCCCGCGAAGCAGCGCGGTCACTTCGATGCCATCGACCTGGACAGGGACGGCGCCATCGACCGGAATGAATTCATGCGATGGTGGCGCGGGGCTTGACGCCCGAGCCGGCCATCTGCGCCTGAATCGCCGCCGCCACCATCGGTGTAACGTCGATGGCGTTGGTCGCGTGAGTGATGGTGTTCGTACTCGCGATTCGCGAAGCGCCCGAGCGAATGATCACTTCCCGCGCGTCTCCCGAGAAGATCGCGTGCACGACGATGCAGACGGGTTTGTCGGAGCCAGCCGCGAGCAGGGCTTCGGTGGTTCTCGCCAACGTGCGTCCAGAGGACGCGATGTCGTCCACGACCACCGGCGTCCGGCCCGCAATCACCTTCGGGTCCGGAATGCTCACGCTCACCTTCCGGTCCCCGGTTCGGATCTTTTCGAGAACCATGAACGGAGCCTGGATTCGCTCCGCAAGTCTGGACGTCCATGGCTCACTCTCACGATCGGGGCCGATCAGCACGGGATTCTCGACGTTTTCCCTGATCCACGGAGCCAGCGCCTCCGCGGCCAGTACGTTCGTCGCCGGAACAGGGAAAACGGCGCTGAGCGATTCGATCCGATGCAGGTGCGCTTCGACGGTCACGAGCCAGTCGAAGGAATTGCCGAGAAACTTCGCATACGCGCCGGCGCTCACCGACTCGCCGTCGCGAAAACGGGTGTCCTGCCGCATGTAGGCGAGGTAGGGCGTGCACAGGCCGACGCGAGTGGCGCCGAGCTCGCGCGCGGTGGTCGCCGCAAAATACAGCGGCAGCGCCGACGTATTGGGCCTGTGTCCGCCGCACACGAAGATGGCGTCGCGGCCTTCGCAGGGAGCGAGGAGGCGCGTCAGCACTTCGCCATCGGGAAACTCGTGCAGATCGACTTCGCTGACCTCGGCGCCGAGCCGCGCGGCCAGCGCGCGGCCGAACGCCACGTCCTGCGGGAATAGATAGACGACCGGCTTCACGGCGAACCCGACTCGATGCCGCTGCCGTGATGTCGCAGATAGGACATTGCGTATTCGAGTTCGCCCGGCGTGGAGGCGTGCAGGGTCATGAGAGGTTGACCACGCGCAACGCGATCGCCGGCGCGAACGTGCAGGTCGATGCCGGCCGCGGCGCTGCTCGGCGCGCCTGCGAGTTTCGCGAGCCGGGACAGCACTCGATTGTCGAGGGTCCTGACGATGCCTTCGCGCTCGGCGACGAAGGTTTGCTGGTGCGCCGCGGTCGGCGGTACGCGGCGGCCGCCCTGCGCCTCGCAGATGGCTTCGAACTTGCGCAATGCGTCGCCGCCGTCGAGCGCGCGTCGAGCCCGCTCGCGTCCTTCGCCGGCCGGCGCGCCGCCGAGTTCGAGCACCGCGCCAGCGAGATCGAGCGCGCGATCGCGCAAATCGGGTGGGGCGTCGCCGCGGCATTCGAGTACGGCCAGCAGATCGCGGGCCTCGAGCGCCGGGCCGATGCCGCGCCCGACGGGTTGCGTGCCGTCCGATATGTGCAGCCTGACATTCAGCCCAACCGCGTCGGCCACCGTGACCAGACTCTTGCCGAGAGACTCGGCCGCCATCGTGGAGCGGACCTTGGCCGTGGGTCCGACCGGCAGATCGAGCAGCACATGCGTCGACCCTGCGGAAAGCTTCTTCGACAACACGCTCGCGACCAGCTGCGCGGAGCTGTCGAAGTCGAGTACGCGCGCCACGCGGATCAAGACGTCATCGGCGGGGCTCAGGCCCACCGAGCCGCCCCACACCACGCAGCCGCCCTCGCGCTCCACTACCCGGCGCATCGCGCCGAGGGAAAGTTCGACCGGCGCCAGCGTCTCCATCGTGTCGGCCGTGCCGGCGGGGGAGGTGATCGCGCGCGAGGACGTCTTCGGAATCGTGCCGCCGCACGCGGCGACGATCGCGACGACGATCGGAGTAGTTCGATTGCCCGCGAGGCCACCGACACAGTGCTTGTCGAGAATGGGACCGTTGTGCCATTCCAGCCGCTGTCCCGCGTCGGTCATCGCGAGCGTCAGCGCCGTGATCTCGACGTCGTCCATCGCGTGGCTCGAGCACGCCGTGAGAAACGACGCGAGCTCGAGGTCAGACAAAGTTCCCGACACGGCGTCACGCATGATTTCGGCGTACTGCCCGCGCCCCAGCGCGTGGCCATAAACCTTCGCGCGGATGGAACGCGCCGAATCCGGAGAATCCGCGTGTCGGAAGGACGCGCGTTCACCCGGCTGCGGCTGCAACGCGCGCCAGGCGGACTCCGAGAGCGCAGCGTGGCCTATCTCGAGCAGATCGTCCCCGGTGACCACCAGGAGGGTCGCGACGATCCTGCGCTCCCCGATTTCCACCCACACGCGGCCCTGGGCGTCGAAGCCTTCGGATCGGCAGATCGGGCAGTCCGCGCGCATGAACACCACCAGCTCCTGGTGGGTGTCGATGCCCGCCCGGACGAGCGTCATCAGGCTGTCGGAATCATGCGTGCTCAAGAGCGAGAGTTTTTCATTCAGCCGGCACGGAGCCCATGAGTAGATTACCGGATGTCCTGGGGCACGGCGGATGCAGCGCTGTGATACGTCGATGCGGCGAACTGCGCCGGTACGGCCTTCCGAATCGAACGACTCGTGTCGAACTATTGCATGATCATCGTGGAAACGCCGGCACGAGGATGCGTTCGGCATCGCGCGGGCAAGGCGCCACATCGACGAGGCATGGCTGAAAAGGCCGAGAATCCAGGTCCATGCAGTCGACCGTATCCACCCGGCAATTGCGGAACCCGGGATGAGGGTTGTCGGCCAGCCACTCCGGCGCGGTCTCGTTCGGCGCATGTAAATAGATGGTGGGAACCCGTGGCTGCGGGGCGGCCTGTGGCCTGTGAAAAGTCTCCGCGCAACCCGCGGCCAGCGCGCACAGGCAGAGTCCGGGGACGAGGGCATTGGATTGCACGGGAACCTCGGTGTTCAGGTCGGGATCGGAAGTGACGACAGGTTAACGCCCCGAAGCACGTAAAGGGCTAACCTGCGCGGATGCTGCGCTGCAGACTGTACCGGGGGCGTGCCGGGAATGAGTGCCTCGCGAATCAAATGGGTGATGGGCGCGTTCGTCCTGCTGGCCACTTGCACGGCGGGCGCGGTGCTGTACCACTCGCATCTCGATACGGCCTCGCAGGGTGGGCGAGCGCGGGTTCCCGATACGACAAGACCCTCAGTCTCGAATGATTCGTCCCGGCCGGAACGCGCTCCATCCGGAACAGGCCTGGCTTCGACGGTTTCATCAGTCGAACCGGCGAGCGAGCCGCCTGATGCGAAGCCCCTCGAATCTTTCGTGGAACAAGAGGCGCGCACGCGGATGATGGTGCGAGCTGTGACTCTATTGATCTACGAAGACATCGCCGCCGCGGCGGAACTGTCCGCCGCAGAGGCGGAAGTCCTTCTGGAATTGCTCGCGAGTCAGCAAATGGAGTTGGTTGCGTCAAGTTCTGATCCCATGACGGTCGCTGGCGCATACGAATTGAACCAGCTGCAGGCCCGACACCGCGACGAGGTTGTTGCTCAAGTGGGTTCCGCTCGAGCGGCGGCCGTCGCGGACTATCAGAAGTCGATCAACGTCCGGTTCGAGGTGGAAGAACTGCGCCGCCAGCTCGAATCAGCGGGAGAGCCGATCACGGATGCGCAAAGAAAGTCGCTGATCGAAGCGGCCATCGAGAAAGGTGCGTACGTCGATTTGCCGACCTTTTCGGGTGGAGACTCCGAGGGCGCGATGCTCCAGGAGCTGCTGGCGCGTATTGAGCAACGCGACCATCTGCTTCTGCAAATTGCCCAATCCTTCCTGAGCGCATCGCAGTCGCGCATATATGAGGAGTACCTGCAAAGGCGTCACGCGGAACTGGAAAGCTTTCAGCGCAATTGATGGTCCATCCGTAGCGGAAATCCGGGGCGTGAGGAGTCTTGGGGCATGAGCCCTGCGAGAGTGGTCAGCGATACCCTATGAAAGTTTCTCGCATATATGAATGAGTATGAGGTTTCGCCCCATGGCGGCGCAGGGGCGTTTTGGTATCGTCGGCGCGTGCAAGATTCCACGAGCATTCCGCGGCGCTCATATGCCCGCGCACTGAGACCCCTCGTCGCCGCCACCCTGCTATGCGGCGTCGCGCTGGCCGACGCGAAAAAGGACTCGGCGGGTTTCGTCGATCAGTACTGCGGCGAGTGCCACTACGAAGACGCCAATGGTGGCCTGGACTTCACGGTCCTGAGTTTCGAGCCGGGAAACCACGACAACTTCGCCACCTGGGTGAGGATGCTCGACCGGGTCGTCGCCGGAGAGATGCCGCCGAAAAAGCGCGAGAAGCGTCCCACGCCGGCGGAGATCGCAGAGTTCACGAAGGCCGTCGCAACGCCGCTCGCGAAGTTCGAGGAGGACCTCACCACGCGCGAGGGCCGCGCCATGCAGCGACGGCTCAATCGCTACGAATACGAGAACGCGCTGCGCGACCTGCTGAACGTGCCGTGGGCGCAGGTGAAGGACAAACTACCGCACGACGGCGAAGCGCATCGCTTCAACAAGAGCGGCGAGGCGCTCGATGTCTCCTTCGTGCAGATGGAGCGTTACCTGACCGCGGCGGACTACGCGATGCGCCAGGCGATGTCCGCGGCGTTCGAGCGGCCGGCGCCCGAGACGCGGCGCATCTACGCGCGCGACGCGATCGGGCCGCGCTTCTACATGCCGCGCGAGAACGGCACGTTGCCCGACCGGCTCATGTTCCCCGTGCTCGACTCGCACGCGCAACCCGACGTGCGCGCCGGTCGCGCGCCCAACTCGAGCCCCGAGACGCGCGAGCGCGAGGCCGTGGGCAAGGTGGCCAGCATCTTCAGCGACGCAGGTCAGTACGGGTGGGGATTCAACGCGCCGATCGCGGGGCGTTACAAGGTCCGGCTGAAGGGTTACTCGATCTGGGTGAGCGGCGGCGGCATCGGCCGCTGGTTCTACGAGGGGCAGGGCGACGAGAAGGCGCCTGTCTACTGGCTGCCCGTGTGGCACCGTCCTAACGCGGACGAAATCTGGCGCGGCCGCGGCAACGAACCCATCGGCATCTACGCGCGCAGCTCGGGCCAGACGCGCCCGGTGGGCGCCATCGACTTCACGCCGGAACCGACGGTCGGCGAAATGGAAGTGCAGCTCATGGGCGGAGAGACCCTCCAGTCCGACGGGATGCGGCTCTTCCGCACACGGGTCAACGGCACCGACGAGCAGTACGTCAATCCGCTCGCGACGAAGGAAGGCATGCCTGGCTACGCGGTGCAGTGGCTCGAGATCACGGGACCTCTGGAGGATGAACAGGCCACGAACGGATACAAACTACTGTTCGGCGATCTGCCGATGCGCAAGCTCGGCGAGGGCGAAAAAGGCGGCGTGCCGATCGAGCGGGTGGAACCGTACAAGCCACCACCGGTGGGCGGAGCGACCTCGTTCGCCGGCCCGTTCGGGTTCCTGCGCAATCCCATCGTCAACGTCAACGTCGAAGTGGTTTCGAAATCGCCGCCGCGGGACGCCGAGCGGTTGTTGCGCAACTTCATCAAGACCGCCTATCGACGGCCGGTCGCCGATTCCGAGATGCAGCGCTTCCTGGGTCTCTTCGAGCGCGAGTTCGCGCTGGGTTCGGGCTTCGCGCGCTCGATGCTCACGGCCTACACGGGCGTGCTGGTCTCGCCCGGTTTCGTGTACGTCGAAGAGAAGCCCGGCAAGCTCGACGACTGGGCGCTCGCGACGCGACTGTCGCTCTTCCTCTGGAACTCCACGCCCGACGCGGCGCTGCGCGCCCGCGCCGCGCGCGGCGAGCTGCGCAAGCGCGAGGTGCTGCGCGCGGAGACCGCGCGGTTGCTCGCGGATCCCAAGTCGCGCCGTTTCGTCGACGCGTTCACCGACTACTGGCTCGACCTGCGCAAGATCGACGAGACGTCGCCCTCGGCGACCATCTACAACGACTACGAGCTCGACGAGCCGCTCAAGACCGCGTCCCTCGAAGAGACGCAGCTCTTCCTCGCCGAACTACTGCGCGCGGATCTGCCGGCGCGCAACATCGTGGCCTCTGACTTCACGTACCTGAACGAACGACTCGCGCGTCACTACGGCATTCCGGGAGTGGAGGGCACGACGATGCGTCGCGTCGCGCTGCCGCCCGGCAGCGAGCGCGGCGGATTGATGACGATGGCGAGCGTGCTCAAGGTCACCGCGAATGGCACGACCACGTCGCCCGTGCTGCGCGGCCACTGGATCACCGAGCGCATCTTCGGCATCGAGACGCGCCCGCCGCCGCCGAACGTGAAGGCCGTCGAACCGGACATCCGCGGCGCGGTGACGATCCGCCAGCAGCTCGCCAAACATCGAGAGCACCCTAGCTGCGCGTCGTGCCACATCAAGATGGATCCTCCGGGGTTCGCGCTCGAGAGCTTCGATGTGATGGGCGCGCAGCGCGATCGTTATCGCGCGGTCGCCGACAACGTGAAGCCCGTGTCTGGTTACGGCCTGAACGGCCAGGCATTCGCGTTCCACTACGGACTTCCGGTCGACGCGTCCGGCGAGTTGCCCGATGGCCGCGAGTTCCGCGACATCAACGAGTTCAAGCGGCTCATCGCGAGCGACGAGAAGTCGATCGCGCGCAACGTCGCCAAGCAGCTGATCGTCTACGCGACCGGCGCGCCGGTGCGCTTCACCGATCGTGAAGAGCTCGAGCGCATCCTCGAGCGTGCGAGCGCGCGCCAATATGGCGTGCGCACGCTGGTCGAGGAAATCGTCCACAGCGAGTTGTTCCAGAACAAGTGATGCCGAACGGAGCAGATCCCGCATGAAAGAAAAATCCCGCGCTCCCTTCATCGCCACTCGTCCCGCGCTGTCGCGACGGCGCTTCCTGCAGGGCACGGGCGTCGCGATGTCGCTGCCATTCCTCGACGCCATGCTTCCGCGCGCGGCGCGCGCCGCGACCGCCGCGCGCGACGCCACGCCGCGCCGCATGTTCGGCATCTGCAACAACCTGGGGCTCAGGCCCGACCTGTTCTTCCCGACGAGCGCGGGCCGCGATTACGAACTTTCTCCGCTGCTCAAACTACTCGAGGCGCACCGCGACGACTTCACGGTGATCAGCGGTGTGTCGCACCCGAACGTCGATGGTGGTCACCCGTCGGACATCGCCTTCCTGACCGCCGCGCCACACCCCGCGAGCAGCTCGTTCCGCAACACGATCTCGCTCGACCAGTTCATCGCCGAGCGGATCGGCACGCTCACCCGGTTTCCGTCGCTCACGCTCTCGGTCAACGGCGCGGCGCGTGGCCTTTCGTGGACCGGCGCCGGTGTCGCCATTCCGCCCGAAGAGCGCGCGGTGGACGTCTTCAACCAGCTCTTCCTCCAGGGCACGCCCGAGCAGATCGAAGCGCAGGTCCACAAGCTCGACACCGGGCGCAGCATTCTCGACACGGTGGCGGAGCAGGCGAAGGCGCTGCAGCGCGACGTCGGCGTACGCGATCGCAGCCGGCTCGAACAGTACTTCACGAGCGTGCGCGATCTCGAGAACCGGCTCCAGGAGTCACGCGAGTGGGAGCGCAAGCCGAAGCCGGTGGTGACCGTCGCCGCGCCGGCCGAGATCGGAAACGCCGCGCAGTACATGGACAAGGTGAAGGCCATGTACGACCTGACGCGGCTCGCGTTCGAAACCGATTCCACGCGCGCGGTCACGCTCATGTTGAACAGTGTCGCGACGCCGGTCATCACGCTTCCCGGCGAGACCATCACCGACAGCTATCACAACCTGTCCCACCACGGAAAAACCGACGAGAAACTCGGCCAGCTCAAGGTGCTGGACGAGTGGCACATGAAACTGCTCGCGAAGCTGTTCGGTGAACTGAAGGCCGTGCGCGAGGGCGACGAGACGCTGCTGGATCGCACGATGATCCTCTACGGCTCGAACCTCGGCGACGCCAACGCCCACTCGACGACCAACCTGCCCACCCTGTTCGCGGGCGGCGGATTCCGTCATGGCCAGCATCTCGCGTTCGACCAGGCGCAGAACTATCCACTGCCGAACCTGTTCGTCTCGATGCTCCAGCGCATGGGCCTGGAAGAAGACAAATTCGCCTCGTCGACCGGCACGATGCGCGGCCTCGAGATGGCATGAAGCGCAGTTTCGCGATTTCATTGTTCGCGCTGCTCGTCGGCGCCGCCGTCACCGCGCACGCGCAGGAGACCGTGATCGACTTCGAAAAGGCCGAGATCGGCAAGCCCGTGCCGAAGTGGTCGGAGAAGGGCGTGTCGTTCGAGCTCGCCGGGCCGCCCACGAAGAGCAAGGCGGTGGGCCGTGTGATGTTCTTTCCGCACATCGACACGAATCGCAAGGGCATCCTGAACGCCATGGCGAACGAACAGGCGATTCCGGTACTCGCGAAGTTTCCGAAGGGCGCGTCGTCCGTAACGGTCGTGCTCTGGGGCTCGACCGGCTGCCCGGCGTTGCTCGAAGCGCTCGACGAGAATGGCGCGGTGGTCGACAAGGCATCGGTCGACGCCGTGCCGGGCCGCAAGGCTCCGGGCGAACCCATCCCGTTCCTGACGCTGAACGTGAAGGCGCCGCGAATCGCTGCCATCCGTTTCAGCGGACCCCGCGATGGCGAGTTCCTCGCCGCGGACGAGATCCGGTTTACGACGGTGAAGTGAGCGAGCGACCGCCGGAGTGGTTGGCCTGCGCGCCTGGGCCGCTTAGCACTCGACCATCGCCTTGATCACTTCGGATTCCGGCTTCAACCACTGAGCGATCGTCGCCGGAAAATCGTGCAGTGGCGCACGATGCGTGCGCAGCGCCGCAGTGGGAATCTTTCCGGCGCGCATGCTCTGGAGCACGGCGTCGAAATCCTCGGCCGTCGCGTTTCGACTGCCCATGAGCGTGATTTCGCGCTTGTGGAAGTCGGGATCGGAGAATTTGATGTCGGCGCTCACCACCGAGACGAGCACGTAGGTGCCGCCGTGGGCGACGTACCGGAACCCGTTCTCCATCGCCTGGGGATTGCCGGTGGCATCGAAGACGATGTCGAACAATTCGCCTTCCGTGAGGGATGCCAGTTTCGCGGGAAGATCGTCGGAAGGCGCGAGTACGTTCGGAATCCCGAGCTTGTCGCGACAGAAGGCGAGTCGCTCCGGCCTCGAGTCGATCACGGTTACCTGGCCGCCGCGCAACTTCGAAAACAGCGCGCAGGCGATTCCGATGGGTCCGCTCCCGGAAACCACGACCCGCTGATCCGGTCTGACGTCCGCGCGCCGCACGGCGTGCGCGCCGATCGCGAGGAATTCGATCATGGCCGCGTCTTCGAGGCTTATGCCTCGGGCGGAAAAGACGAACCCTTCAGGTACGCAAACGTATTGGGCGAGCCCGCCATCGCGGTGCACTCCCAGGACCGAGAGGGACGTGCAGCAGTTCGAGCGGCCCTTGCGACAGGCGCCGCACACACCGCAGGAAATGTACGGCACGACATAGACCGGATCGCCCGGCTGCAGCGCCGATCCATGCGGCGACTCGACCACCTCTCCCGAGAATTCGTGGCCCATCACGCGCGGATAGGACAGGTACGGCTGGACTCCGCGAAAGATGTGCATGTCGGTGCCGCACACACCGACGCGTCTCACGCGCACGAGAACCTCGCCGGGGCCTGGCACGGGGATCGGTCGCTGCTCGACGATCAGGGAACCCGGTCGTTGGCAAACCACTACATCCATCAAGGCGTCGTTCATGAGGTCGTTTCGCGCTTATGAAAGTCGGTAGCGTATATGAAAGCTCCTGATCGCAAGGTTCTCGCGGGATGCCAGTTTCTGGATGGCAGGGCCCTTCCGGGCTCCGTCCGCGATGTAGTCCCTGCGCGAGCCGGAGGAACAGGGGCCGGAACCGGGACGGCGAACGGCGGATGGCTGCAAACGGCACTCGCGGGGAGCTTCCCGGATGCAGGCTATCTACTCTCGCCGGGCGTCGCGGCCCGGGTCGCCTTGTCGCGCTTCTGCTGCCGCACCCAGTACCTGACGCCCACGATGCCCGCTTCCTGCATCTGTTCGAATGCGGCAAGTTGTTGCGGCGTCAGCATCGCCTCCGCTCGAGCGTGGATCCGACGGTTGTAATCGACGGCGTCCTTGAGTCGATCGTCAGGGTTTTCGGACTCGGGCCCGTTGAAAGGGAAAACGACTCCCTCCATGGGGAATAAAAACGGTTCGAGCCCCGTCTGCCTGATCTCGGCCTCGACCTGCCGGCGCTCATCGGCCAGCGCGGAAATGAGCTGTTCTTCTTGCGTCTCGGATAACTGGCTTCCCGCGGGGAACCTGTGGCGCAAGAAAGTCGACACCATGTGCCGCTCGACACCCGAGTAGGTGTACTCCTCGAAGCGCTGCTGTTTCTCGACCCCGAACAGGTCCGTGAGCGCCTGTTGTCGGGCGGCGCTGGTTGATTCGCGCAGGGTCCGGAAGTCGCAGGCCGGCTGCAGCGCGCAGCGCGAATACGTTTCTTGCTGGGCGATCTCGAGTTCCGCAAGTGTCTCGATGAGTCGCTCCGCATCGCTTTCGCTGATGCCAAGGTAGCGCGCGTACCTGGCCTTGTTCGGCAGGTTCGCTTCCTTCCATTCTTCCAGGATCTGCGCGCGCATCGTGGGATCGGAGAGTTGCGCGAGTCGCCGGCGGGAGCCGTCGCGGAAGTCTTCCTCGAGAATCTTCTGTCGCGCCGTCTTGTCGTCATCCGCAGTGGTGCTCGCCGACGCGCTTCCCGCGGGCGCAGGCGCGCCGGATACTTCAGCCGGAGCGGCGCCGTGTTCCGCGCGGGCAGCGAGAGCTTCCGGCATGGGTGATGCGGTTGACGGGCCCCTCAACGCCACCACCTGGGCGCGCGCGTCCCGCAACTCCTTCCACAAGTAGATGGATACGCCCGCGAATGCGAACGTGCTCAGTGCCAGGATCGCGATCAGTTTGCGCATGCCCGGCTATAACGCCACGAATCTCGCGCGCGGTCTAACTCTTTGCGACTTTCAGCCTTCTCACGCCAATTCTGCGCTTTCTCACCCGGCACCTGCCGCGCCTATCCACCCTGCCACAGGCTGGCGACGAGCCTGACCAGGTGCCGCCCGTATTTCCCGGTCTCCGTCCCGCTGGTCGCCGCGATCGAGTACACGAACACCACCGCGGTCAACGCGGTCGCCGCGAAGGCTGACCATTTCATCGCGCGGCCCCAGTTCACCCGCTTGTGCTTGTTGCGGATGAAGAACTCCGCGACCAGCAGGTTGGGCACGAAGAAGAAATACGCCACCGCATAGTCGAACCAGCCGCGAGCTCCGTTCTGGCCGATGCCGGTACCACCGGCGAGGTCTTCCCACGCCCGGAACTCGAGATCGAAGATCCATGATCCGAGCACCATCGCGAACAGGCGTATGGCCCACGCGCGGTGCAGTTCGAATCGCTTCGCGCGAGCGTGCACGTATGCCATGACCGAGCTCAGCATCATCACGCCGCCCCAGATGCCGAACGCGGTGTGATCCCAGGTGCCGGTATGGTGCGCGAAGATGAATGACAGGCCACCGACGCCCGCGAGCAGGCCCGCGGTCACGTAAACGCGCCCGGTCCAGCGATGCACGAGCCGATGGCGCGCACGGATCTTCGATGAGAAGAGGATTGGCCACGCCAGCACCAGCACGGCGCCCATGAAGTAGTGCATGCCGATGCCGATGCTCGCGATCAGCTCCGAGGGCTCCAATGAAACGTCCGAGAAAAGGCCCTTCCATTGATAGAAGTTCGCGAACGTCGCTCCGAACGCCCGCAACAGGATGTAAGTGCCGAAGATCCCCAGGCCGATGAGCGCCGCGAAATAGAAGACCCGGCCGGTCCATCGGAAGGCGGGGTCCTTCGCGGGGTTCATCGTGGGCTTCTGGATGGCGGCGGTATTCACGGCGGTCCTCTCTGGAAAGTGGCGCCGGATGATCCGGCGGGCTCCCAGCATCCGGTCGTGGGCGCGCGCAAGTCTTGAGGAGTCCCTCAGGATTTCCTGAGGTTGATGAGGCAAATCTCAGGTGTTGCCGGAACGCATGCCCGGGGCCGCGGCGGCTCCGAGTCCATATACTCCCCGGGCGGGGAATTGCCCCGGAGACCTGGCCGCCGCCCCCTGTGACGGACAATTCAACTTTCGACGACGTGGTCATCGACTTCGCAGGCCGGCGACTAACCCGAGGCGGCATCGAACAGACTCTGGAACCCAAGGCCTTCGCGGTCCTGGCCCTGCTGGTGGGGTCACCCGGCCGCGTGTTCACCCGCGACGAGATCCTCGATGCGGTCTGGGGTCACCGGCACGTCACCCAGAGCGTGCTGAACCGGATCATGAGCCTGCTGCGGCAGGCGCTGGGCGAGGACGCCCAACATCCGCGCCTGCTTCGAACCGTGCACGGGGTCGGCTATCGATTCGATCTGCCCGAGGCGGCGTCCTCGGCATCCACCGCATCGCCGGCGGTGGCCGCAACGGACCCAGGGCCAGCGCGCCGCCCCTGGCTCGGGATCGCCATCGCGGCAACCGCCGCGGCCGCGCTGCTGATCTTCGTCCTCGCGTGGCTGCTTCGCGGTGGGAGCGACTCGAGCGCGAAGACCGAGGCTGCGACGGGCATGGTCCAGCCGTCGCTGGCGGTGCTGCCGTTCGCCGATCTGTCCGAATCGCGCGACCAGGAATATCTCGCCGACGGCCTCGCCGAAGAAATCCTCAACCAGCTCGCGCAGGTGCCCGCGATCCGGGTCGTGGGGCGCTCTTCCAGCTTTTCGTTCAAGGGCAGGAACGAAGACCTGCGCGTCGTCGGGCAGAAGTTAGGCGTCACGCACCTGCTCGAGGGCAGCGTGCGCAAGGCGGGAGATCAACTGCGGGTCACCGCGCAGCTCGTTCGCACGAATGATGGGACTCACCTGTGGTCGAAGACTTTCGCGCGCGAATTGCGCGACGTGTTCGCGGTCCAGGACGAGATCTCGCGCGACGTGGCGCGGGCGCTGAGCGTGACGCTCGACGTGACGACGTTCAACCGCGAGCAGGGGGGCACCACGAACGTCGAAGCGTACGAACGCTTCCTGCGCTGGCGCAGCACCGTGATGCAGGAGTTGTACGACTTCGAACACCGGCGCGAGCGGCTGCAGCTCGCGCGCGAGATGGTCGCGCTCGATCCGCGGTGCATCCTGTGTCTCGACGCACTCGCGGAATCGCTGAACTCGATGGCGCGGAAGGTCGACGACGCCCAGGCCGACAAATTGCGCGCGGAAGCCGCCGATGTCCGGCGGCGCATCGCTCGATCCGCGCCGGAGAGCTGGATTGCGAAGCGCGACCGGTCCAACGCGTTGTGGCGGGAAGGCAAACGCGCCGAAGCCATCGCGCTCGCGAAAGACATCGCCGATACGGGACCGCAGACCAAGGAACGCGTCTGGGACTATGCGTACATGATCTACGCCGTCGGCCATCTGAACGAAACCATCGCGCTGGTCGAACAGGTGCGCGCCGTCGAACCGACGGCGATCTTCCTGTCGCGCGATCTGCAGTTCGACTACACCGCCGCGCGCCGCTTCGACGATGCCGAGGCCGAATACCAGCGCGGCTTGAAACTGCAGGGCAGCCAGACGGAGCCTCACTTCGTCGCGTTTTTCCGCCAGCTCGCGGGCAAGCGCCCCGGCGGACTCACGGAACTTCGCGCGCTGCATGCCGAGCTGGTGAAGCAGGGCCGATTCACCTCGCCGTTCCTGCGGGCATTGGGCGACGTGCTGGGCGACCGCGCGGCGACGCTTGCACTGGCGCGCAGGTACCTGGGCACGCCCGGTCTCGGAATGGGGGGCGACTCCGAGTTCGTGATGTTCGTGGCCGACGCCCTGGCTGACGCCGATCTCGCCGTCGCCGCGATGCGCAAGACGCTCGAATCCACCGAAGGATTCAAGGAGCGCGCCATGGCTCAATACCCGTACGTGCTGTTCTGGAACGCGCCGTACTCGAACGCGCGCGCACACCCGGATTTCAAGCGCCTCCTGATCGAGACCGGCGTGGCCGACTACTGGCGGCAGACCGGCAGGTGGGGCGACGGGTGCAGACCCGTGGGCGCGGACGACTTCCAGTGCGAGTGAGTCATCCCGCATGCCGACCAGGCGTTGATCGTCGCTAACTACCTCCGTCGGGGCAACCTGATCGAACGCGTGTCCCGCCTAATGCACGGCATCGCGTGCCGCCGATGGCGATGAACATGATTGCCGAGGCGAGGGCGCTCTGCCCGCTGACGTGCGCCGGCACCGGCGGGTCATTGACGTCATGCGAGATGCGGCCGATGTCGATGTCTTCGTCCTCGTTCGCGGTTTCCATGACGCCGCGAGCCCTCATGCGATTGACCATCACCGTGCCGAGCACGACGCCTATCGCGAGACTGAGCGTCGCGAGCGCGAGGCCGAGGTCCGCGAGATCTTCCTCACCGTGACTCCTGAACTGCGCTTCGAGACCGGCCACTGTTCCGTGGCCTCCCGCGAACGACATTTCGAGCAATCCCCCGGCCTCGGGCGGCAGACCAAAGTACGGCCCGAGCACGAGCAGCACCGCCACGCTTGCGATCGCGAGCTGTCCGAATGAATACAACATGCCGCCGATGAACGTGCGGCGCGGACGTCTCCCAGAGCGCGCGCATCGACGGCAATGTCTTGCCGATGAGCAGCGCCGCGAACACGACGTTGATGAGCAGGCTCGGAAGCGTCGCCCACACATCGAGCACGCGTATCAAACGACGACACGGCGAGCATCAGTCCGAGGAAAACGAGGCCGAGTCCGACGGTCGAAGGTGTCATGGCGCACGTCTCGATGTTCCGCGGCTAACTGATCACAACGCGCGCGCCCGCTGCGTTCCATAGTCCCTACGGCCCATTGCTGCCGCGACAAGCCACCTGCAAGCTGCCCGCCCGACGAGCGGAGATGCGCATATGGAAGTGGCACTCGCGAGCAGGGTGCTCGCGGCATCGGTCCTGTCGCTCGCGGCTCTCGACATCGCCGCGCAGGAAGCCGGCGAAGAGAAGCAGGAACGCACCAAGGGCCTGCCGGACTGGGGCGAGTGGACGTTCAACTTCGACGCCGGATTCGGTGGATTCGATTTCCAGGATTCCCTGTATCGAAATCCGCACGAGGATCCTTCCGGAAATCTCAGCGACGACTGGCTCGAAATGTTCGTGAGGCCCGCGATCTCGCTGGACGTTCCTCTCGAATCGAAGGGCGTGTTCTTCGGCAAGCTCAGTGCGGTGGGCGCGCGAAATTTCGGCACGCCGCCCTCCGTGGTCGGAGAAGAAGCTTCCTCGTTCCTGACCGAGGATCTGTACGTCGGCTGGCGATCCGGAAAATCGCTCGGCCTGGGTGAAGACGCGCTCGAATTCACGCTCGGGCGCGCACCCTTCAGGCTGGGCCGCGGCCTCCTGGTGTGGGATGGCGCCGGCGACGGCGGCAGCCGCGGCGGCTACTGGAGCGGCGCGCGCCGCGCGTGGGAGCTCGCGGCCATCGGGCAGTTCAAGGCGAAGGGCAACACGTTCCAGGTTTTCTACCTGGACCGGGACGAACTACCCGAACACGACACGGGAACGAAGCTCCGGGGAGCCAACTACGAGCTCGCGCTCGCCAGCGACACAACGACCATCGGACTCACCTACTTCGATCTGGATTCGAGCAGGGCGCCGTCGCGCGACGGCATGTCCGTATACAACGGCCGCCTGTCCACTTCGCCATTGCCGTCGCTGCCGGATCTGACCTTTCATCTCGAATACGCCCGGGAAGACAATGGATCGTTGTTGCGCGCGGAGACCTATTCGGCGCAAGTCTCGTACAAGCTCTCCGGCGTGCAATGGTCACCGCAGCTCTTCTATCGGTATGCCTTCTTCGAAGGCGACGACCCAACCACGGAACGGAGCGAGGCATTCGATTCGCTGTTCACCGGATTCTTCGACTGGGGCACGTGGTGGCAGGGCGAAATCGCTGGCAACTTCTTGTTGGCCAACTCGAACCTCATCTCGCACGAGTTGCGTTTGCACGTGACGCCGCACAAGGATGTCAGCGGCGGACTCATCGTCTATGACTTCCGTCTCGATCAGCCGGCTTCGTTCGGCGAGGGCGTGACCTCCGACAGCGTAGGCGTCGAGATCGACGCCTACGCCGACTGGAACATCAATTCCAACTTCACGGCCACGTTCGTGCTCGCGTACATGGAGCCGGACGACGCGCTGGACCAGGCCACGGGCCGCACCAATTCCTACAGCTACGCGATGGTGTACATCTCGTATTCCTATTGACCGCCGGCTACGGCGTCGGCGGCTCGACGCAGGCGTCCACCGGCTCCGGACATTCCTCTTCCGGCACCGGATGCAGGCTCCACCCGCGCGGCGCGCCGCTCGGCTCGAGCCTCGCCAGGGGATAGCTGGCGTGGCTCACGTCCACGTAGCCGGTCGAGGTGTATTCCTCGATTTCTTCGTCGCCCAGGCCGAAGTTCTGGTGCAGGTGGAATCCGCCGCTCGACCCGGAGACCAGCCCCGCATACCCGTTGGCGTCGTAGATCGTCAGGATGGCATCGAGATCGACGTACGCATCGTCGAACTTCAGGCCGTCGCTGGTGTAGCGGCGGTCGATCGAGATCGAATCGTTCGAGCCGGCCTTCATGTCTCCCATGCTGAAATCGTCGGTCAGGTTGATCTCGATTTGTTCCGATCGGCCGAGGCTGGTCGACGCGTCCGTGATGGTCGCGTGCGCCGTGCCGTTGAAGTACTGGCGGCTGACGTGCATCGTGACCGTGCCGACGCCCCAGGTCACCGGAAAGTCGTACTCGACCATGTATGCGCCGTCTTCCGGATCGATGTCGTCGCTGTTGTCGTAGCAGTTGTCCCACGACTCGGTGACGACGTGATGTCCGAGCGGCAGCGGTGCGGGTGTCGTCATGAAGACGCCGTCGAGGGTCAGGCCGCCGTAGGAACCGTGGTGGCACTCCTCCGGCGGGCCGGAGCTGACCGGGAAACCGAGCCGCACGGGGGCGCCGGTGAATCCGGCGACTCCTGTGAACGGCCCCGTCACGAGCTGCGAGATGGCGAACAATCCGTTTCCGTAACCGCTCGCGTACGCCCAGTCGTCGCTCTGGTTGTCATCGGATGCATCGAGCGTCCAGTCGATCTCCTCGACCGTGAGACAGCCTTCGTTGCTCGTCGCCGTGCCGCTGGCGTTGCTGATGACGACGTAATAGCAGTCGTCGTTCTGGGACATGTTCAGGCTGGTGATCAACAGGAAGGGTTCGGGACCGGTCTTCACGACGGTGCCCGTGGAGCGGCGCCATTCGTAGGTCAGGTCATTGCCCGACGCGGCGACGAACATCATGGCCGAGCCGTGTTCGAGCGCGATGGGATTGTTAGGATGCCGCGCGATCGCGGGCGCCGCCGGCGGATTGACGATCGCCGTGACGGTCACGGTCAGCGAGTCGACATGCGTCGCGCCGCGATCGTCGGTGGCGGTGAGACTGAAGACGAGCGTGGCCGCCGCATTCGGCGCCGTGAAGCTCGCGTTCGCGCTGTTGGCATTGGTCAGCGTCACCGCGGGGCCCGACGTCTGCGCCCACGCATAGCTCGCGATCGTACCGTCGGCATCCGTGGCCGATCCGCCGAGAGACACGACCGCACCCGCGGACACGGTCTGATCGGCGCCGGCGTTGGTCACCGGGATGCCGTTGACGGTGACCGTGACCGCATCGGAGTTCGAGGCGCCGCCGTTGTCCGTCACGGTGAGCTGGAAAGTCAACGCGCCGGCGGTCGCGGGCGCGGTGAAAGAAGGCGTGGCCGTGCTGGCCGATGCGAGCGTGACGGCCGTGCCGGCCGTCTGCGTCCAGGCATATGTCGCAATCGTGCCGTTCGAATCGGCGCTCCCGCCGCCGTTGAGGTTCACCGTGGAGCCGGGAGCGACGACCTGGTCACTGCCCGCGTTCGCGGTCGGTGGCGGATTGATCGCCTGCGGAGGGTTTGGATTCGGCGGCTCCGGTGATGCGTTCTCGCCGCCGCTGTCCAGGCAGCCACCGAGAGCCAGGATGCATACCGCCGTGACGAGCCGCGCCGCCAATCCACTCGACTTGATCATCGAATCTCTCCTCAAACTACGCCGTGGTTGCCGCCACAGACGTAGTCGCGGAGCCAAACGGCTCATCGAGGCGGATGAGATACGGGCCAGGGTTCGTCGTGCCTCTTCCAGTTAAAAACTACAGATGTCATAGTCGAAACCGGGGAGCCGGCACACGCGTTTTATTTGCGCGCGGCTGCAACCCGAGGGTGGGGCAGGCCGTCATAGACGAAGGCTCGCGGCCGCAGGCGCCGAAAAACACGATTACCAAGAGATACATACGCGAATGATCGAGCTGCAGGGGGTCCACAAGTCATACCGTTCCGGTGATCAGTCGGTACACGTTTTGAAAGGCGTGGACCTGACGATCCGCGAGGGCGAACTCGTCTCGATCATGGGTTCGTCGGGATCGGGCAAATCCACCCTGTTGAATATCCTGGGCATTCTGGATTCCTTCGATCAGGGCACCTACCTGCTCGCCGGTGAGGCCGTGCGGAACATGGGCGAGACCCAGGCCGCACAGCTACGCAATCGGCTGCTGGGGTTCGTGTTCCAGTCCTTCAACCTGCTGCCGTTCAAGAACGCCACCGAGAACGTCGCGCTGCCGCTCTACTACCAGGGCGTCGGCCGCAAGGAACGCAACCACCGCGCGGAGCAGATGCTCGACATGGTCGGCCTCGCGGATCGCCGTCATTTCATGCCCAACCAGTTGTCGGGCGGCCAGAAGCAGCGCGTCGCGATCGCGCGCGCGCTGGTCACGAAGCCCAAGGTGATCCTCGCCGACGAGCCGACCGGCGCGCTCGACAGCCGCACGACGCAGGAGATCATGGAACTGCTCAAGCAGATCCACCGGCTCGGCAACACGCTCGTCATCGTGACCCACGAACAGGACATCGCGAACCAGACCGAGCGGCAGATCATCCTCAAGGATGGCGTCGTCGCGTCGGCGGCGCGGCAGGCGGCGCGGCCCGAAGCCGTGACTGGTTAGGCCATGCTGGACGGCCTGCAGGAAATCCTGTTCACGCTGAGGCAGAACAAGCTGCGCACGGTGCTCACCGCGTTCGGCGTCTTCTGGGGCATCTTCATGCTGGTGCTGCTGCTCGGCGCCGGGCGCGGCATGCAGAACGGCGTGTACGAGGACTTCGGCTCGGACGTGCTCGATTTCATCATCGTCTGGACGGGTGAAACCAGCGTCGCCTATCGCGGCATGGGCCCCGGACGAAACATCCAGCTCAGGCTGTCGGACATCCAGGCCCTCAAGCAGCAGGTGCCCGGCATCCGCGTGATTTCCGCGGAACGCTTCGTCGAGAACGGCACGATCAACTACGAACGCCGGAACAGCAACGCGCAGATCCTCGGCATCCCCGACGAGTACTTCAGGATCAAGGAAGACGTCCCGTTCAATTTCGGCCGCAAGACCAATCCACTCGACCAGGACGAGTACCGGAAAGTGGTCGTGCTCGGCTCGGCGGTCGCCGATCGCCTGTTCGCCAAGGGCGTGGACCCCATCGGGAAGTACGTGCGCGTGAAGGACGTCGTGATGAGGGTCGTGGGCGTGTTCTACGACAAGGGTAATCGCGGGCAGAACTCCGAACGCGTGCTCATGCCGCTGACGACGATGCAGAAGATCCACGGCGGCGGCGACATCACCAACACCATCTGGGTGCGGCCCGAGGCGGGCGTCGACGGCTTCGACCTGGAGCAGAAAGTCCTCGCGCTGCTCAAGCGCCGCCACGACGTGTCGCCCGAAGACAAGCGCGGCATCGCCTCGTTCAACATGGCCGAGCCCATGAAGCGCGTCGGAGGTCTGTTCATCGGCATCGACGTGTTCATCTGGTTCGTGGGCCTCGGCACGCTGATGGCCGGCATCGTCGGCATCAGCAACATCATGATCATCACGGTCAAGGAGCGCACCAAGGAGATCGGGATCCGCAAGGCGCTGGGCGCGACGCCCTTCAAGATCGTGAGCACGCTGCTGCTCGAATCGACGCTGGTGACCGCCGTCGCCGGGTACATCGGCCTCGTCATCGGCGTCGCGTTGCTGGAGCTGGTGGCGTTCGGCTTGCGGTCCACGGGCGCGAAGCTGCCGTACTTCGTGAATCCCGGCGTCGACTTCAAGCTCGCGATCACCGCGCTCATGTTGCTGGTCGGCGTCGGCATGCTCGCGGGCCTCATGCCGGCCCTGCGCGCCGCGCGCATCACACCCACCGAAGCGATGAAGTCCGAATGATCGACGTCGACAAGTGGCGCGAGATCTTCAGCACGCTGAGCCGGCACAAGCTGCGCACGGCGCTGACCGCGTTCGGCGTCTTCTGGGGCATCTTCATGCTCACGGTCCTGTTAGGGGCGGGCAAGGGCCTCGAGAACGGCGTGAACGAAGGATTTCCGCGCGTCACCAACACCGTCTACATCTGGTCGCAGGGTCCGACGCAGATTCCGCACGAGGGTATGCCCATCGGGCGTCAGATCACCTTGCGCCCGGGCGATGTCGAGGCGATCGCGCGCAATGTCCCGAGCGTGGGCTTCGTCACGGGGCAGAATTCAGTCGGCATCTGGGGCGGCAGCCCGCCCTATGTGGTGCGCAACTCGAAGAACGGCGCGTTCAGCATCCAGGGCGGCTTCGCCGGCATCGAGAATTTCAATTCGCTGCGCATCATCGAGGGCCGTTCGATCAACGGCCTGGACGAGTCGCAGCGTCGCAAGGTGGCGCTGATCGGCAAGCAGGTGCGCGAGCAGTTGTTCGCCCCCGGTGAAAATCCGCAGGGCGAGGACATCACGATCAACGGCATCACCTTCCAGGTGATCGGCGTGTTCGTCTCCCTGCAGAACGGCAATCAGCAGCAGGAAGAGCAGCGCATCTATATCCCCAACTCCACGCTGCGCTACTCGTTCAACCAGACCGGCACCGTGGGAAGTTTCGTGATCGTTCCCAAGGAAGGCATTCGTTCGAGCGTGGCCGAGAGCGACGCGAAGAATTACCTGGCGCAGCTCAACAAGGTCTCGCCGGACGACCGCGGCGTGTTCGGCAGCTTCAACCTGCAGAACGAACACGACAAGGTGCAGGGCCTGTTCACCGGCATCAGCTTCTTCAGCTGGCTGGTCGCGATCGGCACGATCTTCGCGGGCGCCGTCGGCGTCGGCAACATCATGCTGATCGTCGTGAAGGAAAGGACGCGCGAAATCGGGTTGCGCAAGGCGCTGGGCGCTACGCCGGCCTCGATCGTCGCGATGATCATGCAGGAGTCACTGTTCATCACCGCGGCCGCGGGATACGCCGGCCTCGTGGTCGGAACGCTGCTCATCGAATCCATCGCCCGGCTCTTGAACGCCGCCGGCGGCAAGGCCGGATTCTTCGGCGCGCCGGAAGTCGAGTTCTCGACCGCGATCGTCGCGCTGGCGGTGCTGGTGTTTTCGGGCCTGCTGGCGTCGCTGATGCCGGCGGCCAAGGCGGCGGCGGTGAATCCCATCGTCGCGCTGCAGGACGAGTAGATAGAAAGTTCCAACCGGGAAGAATATGAAGCGAATCATCAAGTACCTGATCCTCGGCGTCATCGGCCTCGTGTTCGTCGGAACACTCGTATTCCTCTACAACAAGTCGCAGGCGCAGCCCGTGACCTACCAGGTGGACGCGCCGGCGCGCACGACCATCGTCAAGAAGACGGTCGCGACGGGCAAGGTGATCCCGCGCCGCGAGATCGAGGTGAAGTCGCAGGTGTCGGGCGTCGTCGAGAAGCTCTACGTGGTCGCCGGTCAGACCGTGAAGAAGGGCACCGTCATCGCGCGCATCGCGTTGCGTCCCAACATGCTCAATGTCGCGACGGCCGAAGCGCAGCTGCTGCAGGCGCGTATCAATCTGCAGAACCAGGCCGCGGACATGCAGCGTTACCAGAAACTGCTCAACGACCGCGTCATCTCGGAGTCCCAGTTCCGGCAGTACGAGACCAACTACAACCTGCAGAAGGAAGCCGTGACCTCGGCGGAGGACACGGTGAACCTGCTCAAGACCGGCGCCACGAGAAGTTCGGGTATGGTGTCGAACATGATTCCCGCGACGATCGACGGGACGGTGCTGGACGTGCCCAACAAGGAGGGCGCGTTCATCCTCGAGTCGAGCACGTTCCAGTCAGGTACGTCGCTCGCGACGCTGGCCGACATGAACGACATGATTTTCGAGGGACTGGTCGACGAATCCGAGGTCGGCAAGCTCAAGCAGGGCATGGAGCTCGTGCTCAACATCGGCGCGCTGCCGGAGAAGCCGTTCAAGGCGACCCTGGAATACATCGCCCCGAAAGGCGTGACGGACCAGGGCACGATCAAGTTCACGATCCGCGCGGCGGTGACGCTCGACGAGGAGTTGTTCCTGCGCTCCAACTACAGCGCCAACGCCGACATCGTGCTCGACAAGCGCGAGGACGTGCTCGCCATCAACGAGGGTAACCTCATCGTCGAGGGCGACAAGACCTACGTGGAAGTCGAGAAGGCGCCGCAGCAGTTCGAGAAGCGCGAGATCAGGACCGGCCTGTCGGACGGCATCAACATCGAGATCGTCTCGGGACTCGCCGAGGACGAGAAGATCAAGCGGCGGGTGGGTTGAGCGGATGCCGGATGGTCATTGCGATCCGGCTGACCGCATTTTCCTGATCCAGTCCACCGCGGCGGCGAACGTGTCGTCCATGTTGTTGTGGCCGAGGCCCGGAAACAGCCGGTACTCGTAACGCGCGCCGGCGCCGGCGCCCGG
>JAEZCR010000170.1 GCA_023433465.1 Pseudomonadota bacterium
AGCTGCCAGACTGCTCCACCCCGCAACCGGTCCCCTCGATCGAGGGGCGCGCATTCTGGTCGAAGCGCGCGCGGTTTGCAAACCCCTCGTGCGGGCCGCTCTTTGACCCTTACCGACTAACCGATGACCTTGGCGCAGATCTGGATCAGCACGTCCGGCAGGACGCCGAGCGCGAGCACGGCCAGGCCGTTGCGCGCGAGCACGCCGCGGACGGCCACCCCGCTCGACCGGCCCACCGGCAGGTCACCCGGCGCGTCGAAGAACATGATCTTGACCACGCGCAGGTAATAGAACGCGCCGACGACGGACACGACCACGGCGATCAGGATCAGCCACACGTGATTCGTCAGCCACAGCGCCTGCAGGATGTTGAACTTGGCCCAGAACCCGATGAACGGCGGGACACCGGCGGTCGAGAACATCAGCGCCATCATCGTATACGCGAGCAGCGGGTCGCGCTTCGAGAGGCCCTTGAAGTGGTCGAGCTCCTCGGCCTCGAACCCGGCGCGGCTCGCGAGCACGAGCACGCCGAACGAGCCGAGCGTCATGATCACGTACGCGATCGTGTAATACAGCGCGGCTTCGTACCCTTCAGCCGTGCCGGCCACGAAGCCGAGCAGGATGAAGCCCACGTTGCCGATCGCGGAGTACGCGAGCAGTCGTTTGAGGTTCGTCTGTGCGATCGCGATGACATTGCCGAACACCATCGACAACACCGCGAGCGGCGCGAGCATGTCCTGCCACGAGGCGCCGACGCTGCCCATGCCGTGCGCGAGCAGTCGGAACGCGAACGCGAACGACGCGATCTTCGGCACCGTGGACACGAACAGGGTCACCGCGGTCGGCGAGCCGTGATAGACGTCCGGCAGCCACATGTGGAAAGGCACGGCGCCGAACTTGAACGCGACGGCCACCACGAGGAACACGAGTCCGAGGACCACGCCGACGCTCGGATCGCCCGCCGCCATCGCGGCGAGGTCGTCGAGCAGCAAGGTGCCGGTGAGTCCGTAGATCAGCGACATGCCGTACAACAACATGCCCGACGCGATCGCGCCGAGGACGAAATACTTCATGGCCGACTCGGCCGCGATACCGGAATGGCGATCGAACGCGACCATCGCATACAGCGACAGCGACATGAGCTCGACGCCGATGTACACGGTGAGCAGGCTGTTCGCCGACACCATGACGAACACGCCGAGCAGCGCGGTGAGCGCGAGCACATAGTATTCGCCGCGCATCATGCCGCGACGCTCGAGGTACTCGCGCGAATACAGCAGCGCGACGGCCATGCTCGTGAAGCCGAATAGTTTGAGCAGCACGGCGAGCGGATCCGCGACGTAGCTCTCGCTGAACAGCGTGATGCGCCCGGTGACGTTCGCGTACTTCGCGGTCAGGAACGCGCCGATCACGAGGATCACCAGCGTGAGCGTGGGCGCGAGACCGCGGCGCTTGTCGCCGAAGAAGACGTCCGCGAGCAGCAGCACGCAGATCGCGCCGACGAGATAGATCTCCGGCAGCGCGGGTTGCAGGCTCGCCCAGGTGAATGGTGCGGATGAATCTGGGGTCATAACGGCAACTTGCTGGCGGAGATCTGCTGGACGAGGTTCTGGACTGTGGCCTGCATCACCTCGAGCAGCGGCGCGGGCCACACGCCCACGACGAGCACGGCGATGGCCAGCGCTCCGAGGATGATGAATTCACGCGCGTTGAGATCCTGGAGCTCGGCGACGTGATGGTTGGCGACCTCACCGAAGATCACGCGCTTGACCAGCCACAACGTGTACGCGGCGCCGAGGATCAGCGTGAGCGCGGCGAGGAAGGCGTACCAGAAGTTGGCCTTGAACGCCGCGATGATCACGAGGAATTCGCCGACGAAACCCGACGTGCCCGGCAGGCCCGAGTTGGCCAGCGCGAACAGCACCATGAACGCGGCGAACTTCGGCATCGTGTTGATCACGCCGCCGTACGCGCTGATCTCGCGCGAATGCACGCGGTCGTACATCACGCCCACGCACAGGAACAACGCGCCCGAGATGAGGCCGTGCGAAATCATCTGCACCATCGCGCCGTCGATGCCCATGCCGGCGCCCTGCAGATTGCCGGTATTCGCGACGATGTCGTAGACGAGGAACGAACCGAGCGTCACGAAGCCCATGTGCGCGATGGACGAATACGCGATGAGCTTTTTCATGTCCGTCTGCACGAGCGCGACGAACCCGATGTAGACCACGGCGATCAGCGACAGCGTGATCAACAACACGTCTAGCTCGCGCGACGCGTCCGGCGTGATCGGCAGGCTGAAGCGCAGGAAACCGTAACCGCCCATCTTCAGCATGATCGCGGCCAGCACCACGGAGCCGCCGGTCGGCGCTTCGACGTGCGCATCGGGCAACCAGGTGTGCACCGGGACCATCGGGATCTTGACCGCGAACGCGGCGAAGAACGCGAGGAATATCCAGTGCTGCTCCACCATCGTAAGCGGCAGGTCGTGGAACGCCGCGATGCTGTAGTCGCCCGACTTGAGATACATGTAGATCAGCGCGACCAGCATGAACACGCTGCCGAGGAACGTGTACAGGAAGAACTTGATGGTCGCGTATACGCGCCGCGGACCGCCCCACACGCCGATGATCAGGAACATCGGGATGAGCATCGCTTCCCAGAAGAAGTAGAACAGCAGCGCGTCGGCCGCGGCGAACACGCCGATCATGAGGCCTTCCATGATCAGGAAGGCGGCGTAGTACTGCGCGGGCCGAGTCTCGATCACCGTCCACGCGGCCACCACGACCGGAATCGTGATGAACGTGGTCAACAGGATCAGCGGCATCGAGATGCCGTCGACGCCCAGGTAGTAAGTCGCGTGGAACGCCGGGATCCACGGCAGCTGCTCGACGAACTGGAGCGAGGCCGTAGCGGTGTCGAATTCGGTCCAGAGCGGAATCGACGCGCCGAATGCGACGACGGCCGTGGCGAGCGCCACCCAACGTCCGGCCTTGATGCCCCGGTCGCCGAGGAACAGCACAATCAGTCCGCCCACGATGGGCAGCCAGGTCAGCAGCGATAACAAACCAAAACCCTTCATGTGTTCTCGTTCTTGTTAGAACTTCGCGAGGAACCAGCCGAGCATCACCGCGAGGCCGATGACCATCCAGAACGCGTACGAATACAGGAACCCGCTCTGCACGCGGCGCGCGATGCCCGCGAACCAGCCGATGAGGCCCGAGCCACCGTCGATGATCGTCTTGTCGATGATCGCCGTGTCGCCGCCCTTCCAGAAAATCGTGCCGAGCAATCGGCTGCCACGCGCGATGACGTTCTCGTTGATCCAGTCGAAGAAATACTTGTTCTCGAGGACGACGATGAGCGGGCGCAGCTTTGCGGCGATGATCCCCGGCCAGTGCGGCCACTTGATGTAGAGCGCCCAGGCCGAGAGCACGCCCGCCATCATGAGATAGAACACCGGGTTTGCCAGCGCGTGCGCGCCGAATCCGGCCCAACCGCCGACCTTGTGGCCGATCTCCTGAAGCACTTCGCGATTGTGCTCGCTCAGGAAGATCGACTCGCCGAAGCCGCCACCGAACAGCAGCGGCTGGAACGTCCAGGCGCCGATGATGATCGACGGGATCGCGAGCGCCACGAGCGGGCCGATGACGACCCACGGACTTTCCTTCGGCGGTCCGCCGTGATGGCCGTGCCCGTGATCGTCGTGCGACCGGTGCGCATCGTCGTGCGCGCCGTGCGGCAGCGGGTGCGTCTCCGCGTGGGGATCGTGCGCGTGGCTACCGTGGTCGTCATGCGCGTGCGCATGCGCGCCCGACGTGTCGAAGCGCGGCTCGCCGTGGAAGGTCATGAACAGCAGCCGCAGCGAGTAGAACGCCGTCACGAACACGCCGATCATCACGCACCAGTACGCGTAGGTGACGATGCCATTGTCCGGCTGCAGGTGATGCT
>JAEZCR010000181.1 GCA_023433465.1 Pseudomonadota bacterium
CGCCAAGATCGAAAGACTGGCTTCGAGTGCATCGCAAACGCCTAACAAATCGTTCGAGCGGACGCGTGAGGGATAAAGTGCCAAGCTCATACCCCGGCGCGCGCGCCGCTCAACTCAATCGTTAGACCGCACAAAACTTTTCTTTAGCAGCGAGTTCAGCGTCACGTTCAACCCTTCGTTCCCGCGGCGCCCAATCATCGCGGTGGCGCACAGATCAGCCGGCCGGACTCATTGGGTCGGAAACATCGCTTGAGCGAGCCATCGAGATAAATCGCAAGTCCGGTCCAGGCCGCGGGCCGCTTGATCAAAGGGTTAAGGTAAGCGTGGTTGCGCCGCTGGGTTCTCGGAGGCATCCTTCATCTCAGCTTCGGAGAGCGCCCTTCGATCCGCATTGCGGACGCGGGCCATCCGCCTGAGAAGTTAGTGGCAAGGGACTCAATCAGCTTCGAGAAGTAACGGCATGTGCGCTCTAACACCACGCTGCAGCGGACGCGCCCACCATAAAGTGCCAAGCCCAGGCCGCATCGTGCGCGCCGCTGAGCTTAGCCGTTAGAACGCACAATTCCTTTCGCATAAAGCGGAGATCATCTCGAGCGTTCGCCCTTCGTTGCCGCGGCGCCCGGGCATCGCGGTAGCGCACCGATCAAGCAGCCAGGTCTGCAGGTCGGAAGCAATGTTCGACCGAGCCCCCGAGATAAATCGCAAGTCCGGTCAGCATTGCGGCCAGGCAGTCCCCGATGCGGCGGCTGGCGGCCTGCTCGCGGTAATCCAACCGGTTAAGGTAAGCGCGGTTGCGCCGCTGGTTCAGCGGCGGCATCCTGCGAAGCAACTTCGGCAAGCGCCCTTCGATCGGGTGTCACGGATGGGCGCGAAGCGCCAGAGAGAATGTGCCAAGGGACTGAATCAGCTTCGGAGAACTCAGGCGTGTGCGTTCTAACACCTCGCTGCAGCGGACGCGTTCGACATCAAGTGCCAAGCTCATACATCAGCGCGCGCGCCGCTGAGCTCAACCGTTAGAGCGCTATGTCACGGCTGACGCGAAAATCGGCGAAAGAAGTCGAGCTTGAGCCCGCCTCTATCCTGGGGAAAGAGGAACTTGGTTTGATCTTTATCCACGGCCATTTCTGTGAGCACGTGGGAGCTCAATGCAAGAACTGCCATACCATTGTATGGGTTAACGCCAGAACGCATCCGATCCTCAATGAACCGAGGCCCAGTCAGGTGCCGGAATGCGGGCCGGGCTACACCGCCTACTATCGAGCAAATTTGGCAAGGTTCTTGAAGTCGCTTCCTGCATGCCCGAATTGCGAGGAAGCCACCTATGACAGATTCCTCAACAACATCGCGGTACCGCGACTGGCCAGTGGCAAGGAGCCCACCGATGCAGATTACAAACGTTTAAGACCTTGCGATCCCATGGAAGTGAAGGTTTGGGTCTATGAATAGCGCTCTAACAAATCGCTCGAGCGGACGCGTGATAGATAAAGTGCCAAGTTCACACGTCGGCGCGCGCGCCGCTCAGCTCAGCCGTTAGGCGTCATGAAGCGGCGGGTGCTCATCGCGTGCGCATTTGTTGTGGTGGCGTTAATTGCTGTAGTCGCGATCTACGTCAACACGTCACCTAAAGCGAACTACATTTGGAGCGCTTACTTCTATCCGGGCAGCAGCTCAAATCTCCGCGGATACCCCATCGTCTATCCTCCAAGTGATTTCACCGGAACTTGGACTGACTATTCGTATCGTGGCGACGCCTTGGCCACACATGAATACGTCAACGGCGACGCGTTCGGGAAGCAAGTCTATCTTAAGGACGACGGCAGCCCGTACCTCGTGCGCTATCTGAACAAGGAAGGCTGGGAGCGAGATGAGGTGAACCTTGGTCCGCCCCCAACGGCCGTGATTCCTTGGTACCTTCCGCAGCGTTGGGTCAATCGCTCACTCGAGCGTTTAGCCGTGCTCGACAAAATCTTTCCAACGCAACCAGAAGCCGTGATTTCGGAAGTTCCACCCAAGTAGCCATGACGCCTAACAAATCGCTGGAGCGGACGCGTGAAGGATAAAGTGCCAAGTTCATTCATCGGCGTGCGCGCCGCTCAGCTCAACCGTTAGGCGTCACTGAAGGCTCAGCACGAGATGGAGACGTCCCTTCAGAAGCAAGTAGTGTCGGATCTGCGGGCAGCCTTCGCTGACGTCGACCGACGTCCAGATGGCGACCTATTCGATGTCAGAACGGACTATTTGTGGAGCGAGTCTCTTCATGGCGGCTCAGGGCCGTGGTGGGATGTACCAGCTGAGGCGATAGCGCAGGAACCTCATGCTCTGGACCAACTCACGATCGAAGGTTTCAGGTTCTTCTTGCCCGCATACTTGTTGTGGGTGATTCAGAATCCGCGCTCGACGCATGTGACCATCGATACCACAATTAGCGCGCTGGACCTCTCCGAATGCTCTGAAGCAATGCTGGCCAGTCGTGCTTCCCGATTTAGCTCTCTGAGTCCTACCCAGCGTGCCGCAGTGGCCAAGTTCCTTACGTGGGCCTCCCGCGACGAAGTGCTTGATGCAAAAGCCGCGGCATCACGCGCATTGTCGAAATATTGGGCGAGGTCAGCAGAGTGACGCCTAACACCTCGTTGGAGCGGGCGCGTGAGGGATAAAGTGCCAAGCTCAGACGTCGGCGTGCGCGCCGCTCAACTCAATCGTTAGGCCTGTGTCCACCTGGCGTCGCAAGGCTCAAGAGATGTATCCGGCTCTAGCGGGTCAACTAGAGACGTCCGATCGCATCGCGTGGAATTCAGCCTTCTCCCAGATCTTATCGTCGGCTGTGGCGTCGGAGGATGTGGCCGCACTAGCTGACGGCGTGCGCTATTTGCATTGGTGCTGGTCCCAACGCGGTGCCGATGAGCAATTTGTGTACTTTGTGGAATACTCACTAGGTCAGCTGCTTGGGCGCCCGGCCGATCGCGCAGCGTTCTGCCGCGTTGCGGATGATGGTTCCTTTGCAAAAGTGCTCGACATGTATTCGCAGTTTCACGAGAAGCACGAAGTAGTGGAATTCGAGCGTGAGTACCGTTTCAGTCACAGGCCTAACACCTCGTTCGAGCGGACGCGGGGACGATAAAGTGCCAAGCCCAAACGGCGGCGTGCGCGCCGCTCAACTCAACCGTTAGCTCGCACCACTCACCGAACAGCACTATGGACAAAAGATATCAGGTGTTTGTCAGCTCCACGTACGCGGACCTAAAGAATGAGCGACAAAAGATTATCCAAGCTCTCATGGAGATGGACTGCATTCCTGCCGGGATGGAGCTTTTTCCGGCTTCAGACGAAGATCAGTTTGCTTTCATCAAGCGTGTAATCGACGACTGCGACTACTACATCCTTATGATTGGCGGTCGATACGGCTCGGTGAGCTCAACGGGCCTCAGTTACACAGAGCAGGAGTATGACTACGCAGTCTCCAAAGGCTTGAAGGTCATCGCGCTCTTGCATGAAAGCCCAGATGAAATCCCACTGGGAAAGTCAGAAAAAGAGCCAGCGTTGCGTGAAGCGCTACAGCGCTTCAGAGACAAGGTATCTACCGGAAGGCTTGTTAAGTTTTGGAAATCGGCCTCAGAACTGCCTGGAGTCGTGGCTCTGAGCATGTCCAAGACCATTAAGACCTATCCCGCACGAGGTTGGGTACGTGCTGATCGGATTTCGAGCGAGGACGTACTTTCCGAGCTCAATGAAGTTCGAAAGCGGAATGAAGAGCTAGTCGCCGAACTCGCGTCGGCTAGACCCACGCCCAGCCAGGCTCTTACAGATCTCGCGGGGCTCGATGAACAGATTGAATTGTCTGGAACATGCTACTACGGAACTGAACGGAGAGAATGGAGTGCGCGGATGTCATGGCGTGACATCTTTGCCGCATTGTCGCCATATTTAAACCAGCATCCACATGCGACGACGGTTAAGGGATACATCGCCGAAGCAGCGTTTGAAAGGTCAGGTCGAAATGGACGCTCACCGTCGCTTGACGATCAGATCTTTCAGACTATCTCAGTACAGCTGCGAGCGCTGGGTCTCGTGAATACCAAGTTTCTAAAGAATGTGGCTGGTGGCATGGGCCTCTATTGGTCCGCCACAACAGAAGGCGACCGCCTGATGCTCGAACTAAGGACTGTACGCAGTGCCAAACCAGGTGCGAGCTAACAAATCGCTCGAGCGGACGCGTGAGGGATAAAGTGCCAAGCTCAGACGTCGGCGTGCGCGCCGCTCAGCTCAATCGTTAGGCGACAAATGCCTTTTCTCAGCGTCACGGTTGATGGCACTACCGTAGCCACAGTCGACACAAGCGGGCGCGACGTCGTCACTGTGCGCGTCAGCGGTTCGCGCGATGACGACGATTTCGCGGACCTTTCTGTGACCGGTGGCATCTACGCCCGTGAAGGCATTACGGAGCACAGAATTTGGGTGGAAGGGCTGCTTCTTACCGTTGGCCAAACCGTTGGGGTCGCACTCTTGGCGGAGGCAACGCCCCACGGGGATGGGAGAACGCTTGAAGAGATCTATCCCCACTCTGAGGCTTTCGAAATGCCGACGCCGTTCGAGCGAGAACAGCTGGCCGCAGAGATTCGTCAGCTGCCTCTTGTCAGAGAGGGATTCACTATGCGTCTGGTGAGTCCCGACGGCTCATCCACGACCTACTCCACCGCCCCGACGGACCATGGCTTCGGCTTCAATGTTCTTTGGAACAACGTAAATCCCGATCGCGCCTCAATGTCCTTGAGCTGCTACGCGATCGACACGGTTGCGGCCGATAAGCCTGGCCGCACCCTGGCAAGCCAAAAGATTCCGTTGCATGGCGAGGTCCACCTTGAACTTGTCGCCTAACAAATCGTTCGAGCGGACGCGTGAGGAATAAAGTGCCAAGCCCAAACGCCGGCGTGCGCGCCGCTCAACTCAACCGTTAGGCCTCAGAGCAAGCGCATCGTGTACATCTTGGCCGCAGAGAGACATCAACCGGAGCCGGAGGCATCTAGGCTCTGGCGGGAGTACGAGGCGTACCTGAAGGACAACGCTAGCCGGTTTCCTCCGGGGGCTTTAGCACTCGCCACGAGCGACTGGTACTACGGATTCTCCGATCATCGAGCGCCACACGATGCTTGGCTTGAGACCGCCACGTTCGCCGAGCCCGCGTCCGGAGAGCGCAGCGAATTGAGATCACTCAACTTGCGAGTGACACTACTTGGTGCGTATCACGACTACATTCTCGAGTTCTTCTACCCGCAGGTGTTCTCGTACTCCCTGGCGACACCTGCAGCTGAAGCCGGGCACTTTGATTGGCGGTACGACGAATTTCGCCTCAGCGAAAGTGGCAGACTCATTCACGAGATTGAGTGGGCCGGGCCTCCTGGCTACGCGGGGCGCTGGCTTATCGAAGCATCTGATGTTCAGTTCTCGGCCAAGTCCAAGGGCTGAGGCCTAACACCTCGTTGGAGCGGACGCGTGAGAGATAAAGTGCCAAGCCCATGCCGCAGCGGCCGCGCCGCTCAACTCAACCGTTAGGCCGCGCAGAAGTGTCACCGCGATTCTCAGCGCTCGCGCTCTTAGTTCTGATATGCATAGCTTCCGCCGCTGAGGTTAAGGCGCGCGCCTTCGTAGTGACCCTGCAGCAATTGATTCACGCATCTCCCACGATTGCGCTTGTCGATCTGGAACCTACCCAGGCGCCTTCAGAAAGGGCCAAGTGGTCTCCGACTTTTAGGGTGGTTAAGAAAGTAAAGGGCGACACTGCCGCCGGGAACGTCATACAGATGTGCGATCCGGCGCCCATGAGCGACAATCCCAGCTTCTCGAATCAGGCGGGTCGCTATCTGGTCTTTGTGACTCCGCACGAAGATTGTTTCGCTTGGTCTTGGCTATATCGGTCGGTGCTCTACGTTCAAGGCGAACAGATCAAAACCACGGTCTTGGAGAACGAACCGGATACGCAGCCACTCGATCAGTTCATCGCACGAGTCGAAAGGATCGTCGCGGCCTCTCGCGAGGCGCGACCTAACAAATCGCTGGAGCGGACGCGTGAGAGATAAAGTGCCAAGCTCAGACTGCGGCGTGCGCGCCGCTCAGCTCAATCGTTAGGCGGCTTCCATACGTCTTCGCCATGACCAAGTACCTACACGTCGGTGGCCTAGTCGCTGCAGGGCTCGACCCAAGCGGTCAGTATCTGCTCACAGTCTCTCACTCTGGACGAGGAGTCTGGTCCACGTCTACCTGGGAGCGCATCGCTCGCGATTCAGCGTTGGCGTATCCGGTTGCTGGTCGAGCAACCGGTATCGGTCCTATTGAAGGGGTCTCGATCCCTGTCAATGAACTTGACCATGAGTCCGGCACACTCGCATTCACAAGCGAGGATGGCTCGACAAGCTTTTTGTACGAATCTGGCATGATCGAAATTGAGTTGGCACCGCCGCCTAACACCTCGTGTATGGACTCCTCCTGCAAGTAGGTTGACCTGAACTCTTCATGTGATGGGAGCGGAGCGCGGCTGCAAACGTGTATCCGTCCTGTTGATGGGCGAGCGAAGCTGCCCTGGACATCATGAGAGTCGCCGACGCGGAGCCAATCACTGGGAGGGTCTTGGAGACCAGAGGTGTTATCGGCTTATCCGCGCCGGCGGCCGTTCCGCTTGTCATGAAGGGATGAGTGTGCCGCTGGTGGATGGGATTAGAGCTTGCCGCTGAAGTTGCGTTCGTGACGCCAGGTGGCCCACACGATACGTGCGAGCTTGTTGGCCAAGGCGACCGCGGCCTTGTTGTGGCCGCGGCGTTGCTGAAGGTCGAGTGCCCAAGCGCGCAGCCGATCGAGCGATGAGCCTCGCCGCTGCGCGCATCGAGCCGCGAGCAGCACGGCACGGGCGCCATGAATGAGCAGGGTTCTCAAGTACGGATCTCCCTGTTTGCTGATGCGCCCGAGACGCCGTCGTTCACCCGAGGAGTATTCGCGAGAGGTGAGGCCTAACCAGCTTGCGAAGTGTCGGGCGGACGGAAAGCGCTGGATGTCGACCACGGAAGCGCGCATTGCGGTGGCGGTGAGAGGGCCGACGCCTGGAATGGTGAGCAGCCGCTCGACGATGGGATCACCGTCGCTGAGGCGCACGAGTTCGTGGTCGATGCGCTTGTAGCGCTGCTCGAGCGAATCGATCTCCGCCAGCAGCTCGATCAGGCTCGCGTGCAACAGGCTGGGCACGGGGCTGTGATGGGTCGATAGCGCGTTGCGAACAGACTCGATCGCACGCTTGGCGCCGAGCGGAATGCAAACTCCAAACTCGCGCAGGCAGCCACGCAGGAAGTTGATGCGGGCCTTGCGAGCGTCCATCCACTGCGAGCGCAGGCGATGCAGCTGCTGCAGGGCCTGCTGATCGACGGACTTGATCGGCACAGGACGAATGTCCGGGCAGCGTGCTGCCTCGATCAGTGCGGCCGCATCCGCCGCATCGGTCTTGTTGCGCCGGACATCGGCGCGCGCGTATTGGGCTGGCAGCAGCAGCACTTCGTGCCCCTGACTACTCAATCGTCGGGCGTGGTGATGGGCCGAGCCACAGGCCTCCATGACGATGCGGCAGGCAGGACGGTTCACGAAGAATCGATCGAACCGAGCGCGGCTCAAGCGATGCCGCTCGAGAATATGCCCGCGTTCATTGGCGAGAGCGATCTCGAAGACATTTTTTGCCAGGTCGATACCGACAGTCGTAGCATCCATGGAGGGCTCCTCTTGTTGGGGTTAGCTGATGCGCTACATCCAGCTTGGCACATTGATGCCGAATTGCCTCGGCAGGAGGAGTCCATCTCATCACTGGAGCGGACGCGTGAGGGATAAAGTGCCAAGCTCAGACGTCGGCGCGCGCGCCGCTCAACTCAACCGTTAGGTGGCTCGCATAGCCATGCCGCAGTTTGCAGAACGAATATTTCCGATCCTCACCGCGGCGCTTTCGGCACTGTGCATATGGGGTGGGATTGATGTTCTATTGCACCAAACGGCGTATCAGACTCTCTCAGCCGCAGTTGCATTTGTTTCTGCGTTCGGCCTGGCGATTGCTGCCTTGGCCGTGTGGTTCGACATTCGCGGCCGTCGCGGAATTGCCATCTTTTGTGGCTGCTGCTTGATCTTAGTCACCGTCTCGCGTCTCACGCTTGGGCGTGACAGCTTGGAAGGGGTTACGGATGCATTCGTTTTGATCGTAGGCGCCATTGCGGGAGTGTTGGCGTTCTCAGTTGGGAAGACCAAGCGCCCCCATGACGCCACCTAACACCTCGCTTAAGCGGACGCGTGAGAGGTAAAGTGCCAAGTCCAAACGCCGGCGTGCGCGCCGCTCAGCTCATTCGTTAGACGGCGCGTCAGTCATCTCGCAAATGATCGGTGACCTCATCGCACAGATCGTAGGAGAGGTGGTCGGCTATGCCACAGGACGTGTCATTCTTTCGGTGTTCACGCCACATATTCATGTGACGCCTCGTTCGAAGGTTGCGCGACCGCCGAAACAGGGTTGGTTCTCTCTTACATACAAGAGGGATGGTCGCAGGTACTACTTTGACGAAACGGTAACTGCAACAGGCGTACTCTTTTGGTTAGCCATCATCATTGTCGTCAGCATCGCCTTATCGGAATGAAATTGCGATGTCACCGCAAGTGGCCGTCTAACACCGCGTTGGAGCGGACGCGTGATAGATAGAGTGCCAGGCTCAAATCGGGATTCAATGAGTGGACGAGGGACATGAAGAATCGCGATTCACTCGCAGATTCTAGCGTTGAGGCAAACATCTCCATTCCGCCTGCAACTGAAAGCGTCGCACGACAGCGCATGCGCGTCGCCGGCCGGCTGCTCGGCTCACTGCTGCTCGGCGGAGTGGCGATTCTTGGCTCCATTCTGATCTTTCGACGAGGCCTGCTGCCGCTGATCGAATCGGTGTTCCATCCTGAACCCGCATTGCTTACTGTTTTGCGGCGCACTGGCATCCTTCTGACTGCAGTGGCGGGCTACTGGGCCTTCGTGCACTGGCATGAAAAGCGCGTAGCGACCGAGCTGCACCTTCGGCCGATTCAACTGATATTTGGCGGTGCGAGCGGCGCCGCCATGGTGGCTCTGCCGATGGCCGTGCTGTTCGCCTCGGGCGTTTATGAAATTGTGGCGTTCCGCGGAGCCTCGTCCGCGCTATATGGCGTAGCAGCCGTTATCGGCATCGCGGCTGCGCTGGAAGAACTCGTTTACCGCTGTCTGCTGTTCCGACTCCTGGAGCGCGCCTGGGGAACGATGTTGGCCTTGGTATTGCAAGCGGTCGCGTTCGCCGTGCAACACTTGGAAAACGTCGAACGAGGTGGAATCAGCGATGCAGCGACAATGCTGGTATCCGTTACTTTGTTGGGCGTGCTCTGGGGCGCGGTGTTCGTGCTGGCGCGCAACCTGTGGGTGGTGGCTGCTAATCACGCGGCATGGAACTTCACCATCTTGCTCACCGGCGTGCCGCTCTCCGGCATCGAGGACTGGCAAAAATTGGCGCCTCTCGAAAGCCGTTTCGCTGGGCCCGACTGGTTGACCGGTGGGTTGTTTGGTCCAGAGAGTTCCCTATTGGTGATCGCGTCGACCACGGTCGTGGTGGCACTGCTGCTGCGCGCGGCGCGGCGACGTGCGGCTTTCTTCGTGCCGGCGGCGCAGTGACCACCATCGCTGCCTGACAATTCGCTGAGGCAAACGCTTGATAGTTCAGCTCTGCCGATAGGCAGTAACTCAGGGGACCCTACTTCGAATGAACGACATTATCGTGATGGTTTCGTATCGCGCGCAGGCAGATCAAGTGCAAACAGCCTTGAGCGCTATCGCTGCGCTCGTCTCTACCGTTCTGACCAATGAGCCAGCCTGCAAGGGAATCGAGATTCTTCAGGAAGACACCGATCAGACCCGCATCACTCTCGTGGAGCGGTGGACGAGCCGGGACGAATTCCTTGGACCGCACATGCAGCAGCCGCACATTCAGGCTTTCATACGCGCGGCGGGGTCGTTCTTGAGTGGTCCGCCAGAAATCTCGTTCTGGCGGCCGGTTAGTCTCACCTGACATCGCTCGAGCGAGTGTAAGGAGCCGGCAGTGATAACTTGGGCGACATGAGACACGCGCCGCACTATTACGAGTGCCCGTTCTGCCACCTGGCCGCCACGCTTGATGAGCCGGGTCGTGACGCGGCGGTCATCCTGGTGGAACCGCGAGTTTTCGCCTTCGTACCGCTTCACCATTACGCCGGGATCCGCGGCAACTGCCTGATCGCTCCGCGAGCTCACTACGAAAACGTTCTGGAGATTCCCGATGACCTCGGCGCAGCGTTCTTTCGCGCGACCCGTCTGATCGCGAACGCGTTGCTGGATGCATTCGATTGCGAGGGCATCTCCACGCGTCAGCACAATGGACCGGCTGGCGATCAAGACGTCTGGCATTACCATCTCCACGTTCTTCCCCGCTTCCAGGATGACGGACTCCATCGGGGAACGCGTGCACTTTACGAACCTGAAGAACGCCTCGACGTGGCAGATCGCCTGAGGCATTCGCTGGAAGAACTCAACACATGAGCTTTCAGCTTCCCGCAATCGTTTCGTGTGTCGCGGGGCGATTCGCGCGCGGAGCGCAAGCGCAGCCACTTCGTTGAAGCCCATGACGATTCCCGCGCCTATAACCCTGGCTCACTCGATCGCTCCATTGCTCGCGGGACTCGAATGGGGCATCGGCGGCAGTGTCCTGATGTGGACTCTCGGCCTCGAGCCCGCGCCGCGGGATCTCGATGTCGTGACGACGGTCGATGACTTCGATGCGATCCGGGACCGGGTTGCGCGCCGATTGGGCGCACCTGTCGACGTTCCGCATTCGACGTACCAGTCAGGTTGCTTCGCGCGCTTCGCCGCCAACGGACCCGTCTCGATGGACTTGATGGCCGACATCCGGGTGCGGACTCCGGAGGGGATCATTGGCTGGGACTTCGACCCGAAGTCGGTGACATTGAGAGACGGCCTTCCGTGGATGCGCCCCGAAGACTGGGTGGAGTTGTACGAACTCTTCGAGCGCCCACAACGAGCGCTCGCGCTGAGGCGCTATCTAGCTAGTCGCACGAGCGGACCGCCCTGACGCACCCACCTACTTCGATTCAGGCGCCGGCTCGAACAACTCGACCAGGTTGCCCGACGGATCCTCCACCAGGATCTGCCGTCCACCCGGCCCGACCAGGAAATCGCTTCGAAATCGCACGCCAGCCTTGCGAAGGATCTCGACGTCGTGATCGAGTATTCGCGTTCGGACGATGATGCGGTTCCATCCACCCGGCTCCGGCCTGCGGCCATCAGGCGTCGGCTGCGATCCGCCGCCGGGCCCCTTGGGCGGGCTCAGCACCAATTGCAGGTTGTCCCGTTCGAGCAATGCGAAGTTCGGGCCGGACTGGGCTTCGGCGCGAAAGCCGAAATGTTCGGTGTAGAACGCCACCGCCTCGTCGACGTCGTTGACGATGTAGCGAACCATGAGTGAGTTGAGTTCCACCGACAACTCCTTGTTTATAGAGCCCAGCGGGAGCCTGCTCCCCCTGACTGGGCCTCTCCATAGGTGGGGCGTACGCAAGGCATAGGACAATCCGCACTCGATTCATCCTATGATCCGCGACGAACAAGTACAACAGGGATGCATTGGCAAGGACGGGAACGTGGGATTGCTCAGGCTGAGTAGTTTGCTAGTGCTGGCAACGACGATCTGCGCTCTTGCCACGGCGCAGAAGGCGTCCGATTCGAGCCGCAGGGAGATCGAGCAGTTTCTCGCTCACCCGCTGTTTCTCGAGCCGTACTCCTGCTCGGAACACGCGGCTGGCGAGCTGCCTTACCTGGGCGACGACCTGGGCCAGGACTGCATGATCGAAGCCTTCGTCGAGAGAAATGGCCGCGCCTTCATGCGTGCCTACGCCACGGATGGCCTGACCAACGAGGACTGGTACGGCTGGAACAAGGTCGTGCTGTCGCCGTGCGACTGCACCGTGACGGCGGTGGACATCAATCCAACTACCAACGTTCCGGGACAGACGGGGAAACCGCCCGCCTCGTCCATCGAACTACTGACCGCGGACGGAATCTCGGTCGTGCTGGCGCACATCCAGTCGCCGCTGGTGAAGAAAGGCGACGTGCTCAAGAGCGGCGAACCCGTCGCGCACGTCGGCAACAATGGATATTCACGCGTGCCACACATTCACATCGGAGCGTGGCGCGAGCGGGATGGACTGCAGATTCGCTGGGATCAGAAGAAGATCCCCATTCCCTGATGAAGCACCGGATTCACGTGCCGAGCCTTCACGATCCGGAAACCTTTCCCGAGTTCCTGAGGCGGCGCAATGTCTACGCGGTGCTCGGCGCCATGGTCGGGGCAATATTCGGCGCCGCGCTCGCCTTGTGGTTTGAAGTTTCATCGACCTCCGCGGCCATTGGCGCCGTATTGGGCGCCGTGGTGTTCGCGTATTGTTCGGTCCGCTGGGGCGATCGGGCATGGGTGATCCTGAGCCGGATATTTGGATGATGATCACGACGAAGTCGCGCACACGCAGCCGATTCTTCCTCTACATGGCCTTTGCGTTCCTGGCCATCGCGCTCATCGGTTTCTCGACTACCTACTTCCTGCCGCTGTCGCGCGGCGCGTTCAGTGCGCCTCCGATCATTCACGTACATGGCGTGTTGTTGTTCGGCTGGTTGCTGCTGTTCATCGCGCAATCGTCCCTGATCCACAACCTCAGCTTCGTCACGCATCGCCGCCTCGGCGTTTTTGGGGCGACGTTGTGCGTCGGCATCGTGATCTCTGGGGTGCTCGTCGGGCTACACGCCACGCGGCGCGACCTGGCGGCCGGCGGCGGCGACGAGTTCGTGCTCGGCCAGTTCGTCAATGTCCTGATCGAGATGCTCCTGTTCGGTGCATTGGTCGCGGCGGCCATCGTCCTGCGCCGCGATGGTGAGAGTCACAAGCGCCTGCTTCTGCTCGCCACGATATCGGCACTGGGGCCGGCGTGGCTGCGGTTTCGCCACATCTTTCCCGCGGTACCACTGCCGTTCGTGACGTTTTCGCTGCTGGCGGATTCGCTGCTTCTGCTGGCCATCGCGCGCGACTACATCGCGATCCGGCGAATTCATCCGGTCTACCTCTGGGGCGGTGGCACGATGTTGGCGATCCACGTCATCGAACTGAGCGCCGCGACCAGCGAGCCGTGGGTTCGCTTGTCGCGCTGGTTGCTGGGAGTTCCGGTCGCGTAAGGGCGATCGCGCCAACAGAAAGTGCATTGCGCTCCGGCCCGCGAACGAATGAGAATCGGCGCTCGCCGCGGCTTCTGAGGGGAGGATCGCCGCCCACGCCAACGAAGAGGCCGACCCGATGAGCACAGTCCTGTCTTCCGACGCCGACGCCCGCCCGCCGTACGTCTCGCGCGAATCGCTCGTGCACCAGCTCTACGAAGCGGCCGAGCTCGAGCACAACCTCATGTGCACGTATCTCTACGCGGCGTTCAGTCTCAAGAGCGGTGTCGAGGAAGGCCTGACTCCCGCGGAAGCGGATGCGACCGCGCGCTGGCGCCGCGCGATCATGCACGTGGCGGTCGAAGAGATGGGACACCTCGCCGCGGTGTGGAACATCACGGCCGCGCTCGGCGGCAGTCCGCGATTCGGCCGGTTCAATTTTCCGCTCGACACGGGTGGTTTGCCCGCGAGCGTGGTCGTTCGACTCGAGCCGTTCAGCGAAGCCGTGCTGCAGCACTTCATCTTCCTCGAGCGGCCACACGATTCGAACGAGCCCGACGGCGCGGGTTTCGTCTCCGACTTCCAGTTCAAGCGTGGCATCGCGGCGCCCCGCGTCACGCCCATGCCGATCGACTACGACACGGTCGGCGTGTTCTATGACACGCTGTCCGCGAACCTGAAGGCGTTCGTGGAGCGGGTCGGCGAGAGCGAGGCTTTCTGCGGCGACCGCAACCTGCAAATCTCGCGAAAAGAGATGGATTTCCAGGGTTGCGAGCCGGTGATCTGCCTGAAAACCGCGCTCAAGGCGTTCGATGCGATCGTGAGCCAGGGCGAAGGCGCGGCGCACGAATGCGCGGACTGTCACTACGCACGCTTCGTCGCGATCCGCGAGGAGCTCAAGGAACTCAAGGCGGCGAACCCGGCGTTCGAACCGGCGCACCCGGCGGCGACTAACCCGCTGCTGCGGCGGCCAGTGCGTGCGGGTCATCGCGTATGGATCGAGAACGAGGAGGCGGCGGCGGTCGTCGACATCGCGAACTCGGCCTACATGCTGATGCTCCGGCTCATCGCGCACTCCTATCTACTTCCGCGCCCGCATCCCGCGAAGGCGGCCATCATCGACCTCGCGCTCGGGCTCATGCGCGCGATGACGCCCCTCGCGGAGGCCGCGGCCCGCCTGCCCGCGGGCCCCGGGAATCCCGAATGCAACGCCGGCATGTCGTTCACCGCGCTGCGCGACTCGGCGCCATTGCCGCCGGGCGTGAGCGCGGACCGCTTCTTCGTCGAGCGGCTGCGCGAGTTGTCGGCGGGCGCGGCGGCCCTCGTGAAGAATCCGCGCACGGCCCAGGCCACGCGCATCTTCACGGACTTGGCCGCACGCGCCGAGCGCACCTTCGCGCGACTCGAGCGGGAGGCGCCGGCGGTTCTCACCGCGGGAGGCGCGACGCCGCAGGCGGCGCCGCCCTTGGCCGCGATCCCTGCCCCGGCCGCGTCGGGCGCCGACGTCATAGAGCCCGGCAATGTCGCGCCCACGCCGCGCACGGTCGATGGCGTCGACTACATCGAGGGTCGCGACCTCACGCTCATCTACGAGGGCAAGAAATGCATCCACTCGCGCTTCTGCGTGACGTGGGGCCCGAAGGTGTTCATCGCGAACGTGAAGGGACCGTGGATCAATCCCGACGCGATGTCGACCGAGGCATTGACCGAGATCGCGCACGTCTGCGTATCGGGCGCCATCCGTTACAAGCGCAAGGACGGCAAGCCCGACGAGCAGGCTCCGCCGGTGAACCTGATTTCCGTGCGCGAGAACGGGCCGTACGCGATCCGCGCGGACATCCGGCTCGACGGCGAGCCCGCGGTGAGTCACCGGCTGACGTTGTGCCGCTGCGGCGCCTCGAAGAACAAGCCGTTCTGCGATGGCTCTCACAACGAGATCAAGTTCGCCGCGAGCGGTGAGCCCGCGACCGGCAAGGCCGACATGCTCGCCATGCGCGACGGCACGCTCGCGATCGATCCGCAGGTAGATGGGCCGCTCAAGGTGCGCGGCAACATGGAGATCATCAGCGGCACGGGCCGCGTGGTCGCGCGGCTCGAATCGGCGACGTTGTGTCGCTGCGGGGGCAGCAGTACCAAGCCCTTCTGCGACGGCACACACGCGAGGATCGGGTTCCGATCCTGAAGATGATGCGTTTTGCCCAACTACTCGCCGCCGCCCTGCTGGCGCCAGCCGCGCTCGCCGGTGACATCGGCACGTTGTTCAAGGAGGCAAGCGATGTCGGTGCCGTCAGCCGCCCGATGACGGCGTCGCTCGATTCGCTGAGCGGCACTTACAGGATCAGCGCGGCAGGCGAGAACATCTGGGGCAATCGCGATTCGTTCGGCTTCGTCTGGAAACAGGTGCGCGGCGACGTCGCGTTCGCGGCCACGGTGAACCTCAAGGGCAAGGGCGGGCATCCGCATCGCAAGGCGGGCGTGATGTTCCGCCAGTCGCTCGATGCGGACTCAGCCTACGTCGACGTCGTCGTGCACGGCGACGGCCTCACGTCGCTGCAGTATCGCGGTGAACGCGGCGGTTCGACGCGCGAGATTCAATGCAGCTCGACGTCGCCGTACGGTGTCCGGCTCGACAAGCGCGGCGACTACGTGCAGGTCTCGCTCGCGAACGACGTGGGCCTCTTCAGCGCGTCCGGCTGCGGCGTGCGAATCGCGCTGCGCGGCGATTTCTACGCGGGGCTCGTCGTATGCGCGCACGACGCGAATGCGTTCGAGACCGCCGAGTTCAGGCACGTGGCGATCGGCACGCCCGCGAAGCGCCCTGAGGAGCGGCTCTCGGCCATCGAGGTCCTCGATCTCGAATCTCTGAACCGCCGCGTCATCTACATCTCGCGCACAGGGACCGATGCGCCGAGCTTCACGGCGACCGGCGATGCCGTCTGCTTCCGCAGCGATGGGCTGCTGCAGCGACTTCCGCTCGACGGCTCGTCGGATGCCGAAACGATCGGCGCGGAGGATGCGGATCGCTGCGCGGTGCCCGCGGCCTCAGCGCCGCCTGCCTTGCGGCTCACGCACGAGGTGAAAGGGGGACGCGCGCAGATCTGGCGCGTTGGCTCGAAGTCACCCGTCATCGATGACCGGCTGCAGAGCTGGCAGCCGCGTCTTGCGCCTTCCGGCGATTCGTTCGTCTATCTTGCGGGGACAGCGCGTCCGGAAGACGGCCGGATCGCACCGGGACACTATCTACTGCGCCGCATGCCCGTCGATGGAGGTTCAGCGCAGGATCTCGCCGCCTTCTACGGCGGTCCGGGATCGCTGGGCGCCTCGCCCTGGTCGCCCGACGGCAAACGTCTCGTCTTCGTGAGCCGCGAACCGGACTGACTCCGGTCGATGCCGCCCGGGTAGCCACCCGGCGCGGCGGCGCGCAGAATTCCCACGTGTTGAAACTGCTCGACAATGTCATGTGGAACTGCCTCGCGGGTCCTCACGCGAAGTTCGCATCGGGCGCGGGCGGCGTCAGACGATACGCACGAGGCTTCTCCGCGATCCTCGGCTTCGAGGATCCACGTGCGCCCGACTTCGAAACGCTTTCGAACTACTGCGACCCCGGCGAGCAATTCTATTGCGACCAGTGGAGCGGCGCGCCGCCGCGCGGCTGGAAAATCGATCGTGAGGCACTGATGCTCAAGATGGTGTGGGACGCGCCCATGCTTGCCGAAGACCCCGCGCCGGACGCCATTCGATTGCAGCCCGAACACTACCCCCTCGCGATGGCCCTCGCGCACGAGCGCAATCCGGGTCCCTTCGGTCCCCGCACTCCGGAGCTCGGCGAATACTTCGGCTACTTCGATGGGCCGCGCCTGATCGCGATGGCCGGCGAACGCATGGAGGCCGGTTTGTTGCGCGAGCTCAGCGCCGTGTGCGTGCACCGGGATTTTCTGGGTCGAGGACTCGCCCGCGAGCTGTCGCTCAAGGTGATTCATCGGCAGATGGCGTGCGGACTAACGCCCTTCCTGCACGTGCTGAGCGCGAACACGCCGGCCCGCACGCTTTACGAGAAGATGGGCTTCCGCGACTACCTCGAAACCGTCGTGAGGATCGTTTCGCGCACCGCTCACCCGGCGGTTTGATGATCTGCCGCGGCGCAGCGTGCCTAACTTGCGGGAGGGCCTTGACCGGCGCGAAGCTGCCTGCCCTTCCTTAGGAGGAATCGCCATGCGCGACATCAACTACCTGGCCGTCATCGTCGCGGCCGCGTCGTCGTTCCTGGTCGGCGGACTGTGGTATTCGCCGAAACTCTTCGGCGAGATCTGGAAGCGCGCCACCGGGGACACGCGCGAGCCGGGCTCGGGACATCCGGCCCGGGTTTTCGGGCTGAGTTTCCTGTTCGCTCTCGTCGCGGCGGTTGCCTACGCCTTGTTGATGCCCTCCGCTGATAGCGTCCCGACGGCGCTGTGCCAAGGATTGCTGGTTGGCGCGGGCTTCGTCGCGATGAGCTTCGGGATCAACTAGCAGTTCGCGAATCGCAACACGACGATGTGGCTCATCGACGGTGGATATCACACCGTACAGTTCGCGCTCTACGGGCTCGTCATAGGTCTCTGGCACTAACCACACAATCAAAATGAGAATCGGGCGCGCATCGCTGCTTTTCATCGGCCTCGCGGGTTCGTGCGCGCTGGCGCGAGCGACGACCTTCTCCACCGCGCTCGGAGTTTCCAATCTGACGAAAGAGCAGGAGCGCAGGATCGAACAACGCGCGTGCCTGATCCACGGCGTCGAGATGGACGCGGCCCAGGGTTCGGGTTACCGGAAGGGCAACGATTTCAAGATGACGAGGGTCACCGCGCGCTGCAAGCCGCATCGTTACATCGAGCGGCAGCCGGTTGCATACGAGGTGTATTGCCGGCGTGACGATCTCGACAAGTGGGACTGCAGTCATGCCGAGGAGAAACTCTACGCGCGCATCGACGGCACGACATTCAGCGTCGGCGTGAATCACGAGGCGGTGCCGGTCGACGAGGCGTACCGCGTCTTTCGATTCCTGATGGCAAGTGGCCAGCTCAAGAACGTCACGTTTGACAAGCCGTTCGACTATCGCGACGACCGCGAGGTCGCGTTCGACGTATGGAAGGACGAGGGCGACCGCATCTTCGCCCACTGCGACCGATACCTCGTGCTCACGCGGCTCGCGCCCGGCGAATACCGGCTCGAGCCCTTCGAGCTGACTCCCTAGAACTTGACCATCACGTGCCGGACGGCTGTGTAGTCCTCGAGCGCGTACACCGACAGGTCCTTGCCGTATCCCGAGCGTTTCATGCCGCCGTGCGGCATCTCGCTCACGAGCATGAAGTGCGTGTTGATCCACGTACAGCCGTACTGCAGCCGCGCGGCGACCTTCATTGCCTTCGAGACGTCCTTCGTCCACACGGAAGAAGCGAGTCCGTACTCTGAATCATTGGCCCACTCGATCGCCTGGTCGGCGTCCTTGAATCGGGTGACGCTGACTACCGGACCGAAGACCTCCTTCTGCACGATCTCGTCGCCCTGCTTCGCGCCTGCGATGACGGTCGGTTCGAAGAAGAATCCGCTGCCGGCGCGCGGTTTGCCGCCCGTGGTGATTTCGATGTGCCGCTTCTCCGCGGCGCGCTGCACGAAACCGGACACGCGCGAACGATGCTTCGCGGTGATGAGGGGGCCCATCTCGACGCCCTCCTCTTCCTGCGAGCCGACCTTGATCGAGCTCGCGGCATCGGACAGATCCGCGACGAGTTTGTCGTAGATCTTCGGGCCCGCGTAGACGCGGCAGGCCGCAGTGCAATCCTGTCCCGCGTTGTAGAAACCGAAAGTGCGCACGCCACCGACCACCGACTCGAGATCTGCGTCGTCGAACACGATGATGGGCGCTTTGCCACCGAGCTCGAGGTGCGTGCGCTTGGTGCCGTTCGCCGCCGCCGCGAGAACTTTCTCGCCGCTCGCGATGGAGCCGGTGAGCGAGATCATCGCGACTTCGGGCTGGGCGACCAGCGGCGCGCCGACCGTGTTGCCGCGGCCGAAGATGATGTTCGCGACGCCGGGCGGAAAGAGTTCCGCGAGAATCGTCGCGAGCTTGAGTGCGGTCAGCGGCGTCTGCTCCGAGGGTTTCAGCACCACCGTGTTGCCGGCCGCGAGCGCCGGAGCCATCTTCCACGCCGCCATCATGAGTGGATAGTTCCACGGCGCGATAGAGGCGACGACGCCGATGGGATCGCGGCGGATCATGCTCGTGAAGCCGGGCAGATATTCTCCGGCCACCGCGCCATGCAGCGTACGCGCCGCGCCCGCGAAGAAGCGGAAGACGTCGGCAACCGCGGGAATCTCGTCGTTGAGCGCGGCGGCGTACGGCTTGCCGCAGTTCCGCGATTCGAGCTTCGCGAACTCCGCGCCTTCCGCCTCGATACGGTCGGCGAGTTTGAGCAGCAGTGTCGCGCGATCCTTTGGCACGGTGGCGGCCCAGGCCGGGAACGCCTTCGCCGCGGCCTTCACCGCCGCGCTGATCTGCTCTTCGGAGGCTTCATTGACGCGCGCGATCTCCTTGCCGGTGGCCGGGTCGAGCACGCCGAGGTCGTCACCCTTGCCCTTGGTGAGCTTGCCGTTAACGAGAAGTTTCGTGTTCATCGTCGGGCCTCGTGAGGTAGTAAGCCAGCAGGATGGGGATCAGCGTCACGACGATCACGATGACCGCGACGACGTTCGTGACGGGCCGCTCGCGCGGCCGGAAGAGTTCGTTGAAGAACCAGATCGGCAGGGTGCGCTCGCTGCCCGCCGTGAAGATGGTGACGATGATCTCGTCGAACGACAACGCGAACGCGAGCATGCCGCCGGCGAGGAACGCGGTTGCGACCTGCGGCAGCAGTATGTAGCGGAAGGTCTGCGCGCCGTCGGCGCCGAGGTCCATCGAGGCCTCGACCCAGTTCGCGGGCAGCCGCCGCAATCGCGCGACCACGTTGTTGTAGACGATGATCATGCAGAACGTCGCGTGTCCCGCGACGATCGTCAGGAACGAAGGATCGATGCGCCAGCTGCGCATCGCGACGAGCAACGCCATGCCGGTGATGATGCCGGGCAACGCGATCGGCAGGACGAAGAGCAGCGTGATGGATTCCTTGGCGGGGAACCGCGCACGCGCCATCGCGAACGCCGCCAACGTGCCGAGCACGAGCGCGATGAGCGTGGCGGTCGCGGCGACGCGCAGCGACAACCACAACGCCTGCCAGATGTCGGAGCGTTCGAAAGCCCGCGCGAACCAGCGCAGCGTGAATCCCGGCGGCGGAAACTGGTAGCTGCGATCCTCGCTGGTGAACGCGTACAGGATGATGATCAGCACCGGGATGTGCATGAACAGCAGTCCGGCGAATGCGCCGATGCGCGTAAGCCACGAAGCCTTCTCCAGTCTATAGGGCATCGAAGGCCCCGAGGCGCCGGGCGATGTGTAGATAGATGAAGATCAGCACGATCGGCACGACGGAGAACGCCGAGGCCAGCGGCACGTTGCCGGCGGTGCCCTGCTGCGCGTAGACCATCATGCCGATGAAGTAGCCGGGCGCGCCGATGACGCTCGGAATGATGTAGTCACCGAGCGTGAGCGAGAACGTGAAGATCGATCCGGCCGCGATGCCCGGCACCGCGAGCGGCAGGATGACGTTGCGAAACGTCTGCGCGGGCCGTGCGCCGAGATCAGCCGAAGCCTGCAGCAGCGACGTCGGCACGCGTTCGAGCGCGGCGGCCATCGGCAGGATCATGAACGGCAGCCACATGTACACGAACACGAAGAACATGCCGATGTACGAAGACGCGAGCGAGGGACCGCCGACACCCGGCGCTTCGAGCACGGTGTCCAGCAGTCCGGAAAATCCGACCATGTCGAAGTACCAGGCCACGATGCCCTCCTTCGCGAGCAGCAGCCGCCACGCGTACACCTTGACCAGGTAGCTGGTCCACATCGGCAGCATCACGCCGACGTAGAACAACGCCTTCACGCGGCCGTGCGCGTGCCGCGCCATGTAGGTCGCGATCGGCATCGCGATCAACGCGCAGGCGATGGTCACGCAGACCGCCATCGTGAGCGAGCGCAGCACGATGTCGACGTTCGCGGGCTGCGTCACGAGTTCCTCGTAGGTCTCGAGCGTAGGCTCCCTGACGATACGCGCCGTGAACGGATCGATGTGATAGAAGCTCTGCCACAGCAGCGTGAACAGCGAATACAGGTAGACGGTGCCGAACCACAGCAGCGGTGGCACGAGCAGCAGCGCCAGGTACCAGTACGGGCGCCGGTACAGGTAGGTGAGCAGCGCGCGCATGACTCACGCGCCCAGCGCGACGGCCGCCGCCGGCGCCCACGATAGTTTGACGCGCGAGCCGACCGCGATGCCGCTCAGCGCGCGCGACTCCTCCTCCGTGATCAACGCGCCCCACACGGCGCCCGCATCGAGGGCCACCTGCCAGCGGCTCGCGGCGCCGTGAAACTGCACCGCGACCACGGCGCCCGCCGCCGTCACCGCATCGGCGGGTGACGCCGCGTTCTCCGCGCGCAGCTCGATGCTTTCCGCCCGGACGGCGAACGGCGCGGGCCGGCCGACGAGTTTCAGGGCGAGGTCCGCGTTCGCGACGTTGGCGCTGCCGACGAACCGAGCGACGAACGCCGTCGCCGGCCGCATGTAGAGCTCGCGCGGCGCGGCGATCTGCTCGATGTGACCGTGCTCGAACACCGCGACGCGGTCCGCCATCGACAACGCCTCGCCCTGGTCGTGCGTGACGAAGACGAAGGTGATGCCTAGCTTCTTCTGCAGGCCCTTGAGCTCGATCTGCATTTCCTCGCGCAGCTTGAGATCGAGCGCGCCGAGCGGCTCGTCGAGCAGCAACACCTTCGGACGATTGATGAGCGCGCGCGCCAGCGCGACGCGCTGGCGTTGCCCGCCGGATAGTTGTGCGGGCCGGCGTCCTGCGAGCGCGCCGAGCTGCACGAGCTCGAGCATTTCGTTCGCCCGCGCCTGTCGCTCGCCCTTCGCGACGCCGCGCATGCGCGGTCCGTACGCGACATTGTCGAGCACGGTCATGTGCGGAAACAGCGCGTAGTCCTGGAAGACCGTGTTGACGTTGCGCTCGTAGGGTGGGACATCCGTGACGTCCTGCCCGTCGAGCAGCACGTGCCCGCGGTCCGGCGCTTCGAAGCCGGCCACCAGCCGCAGGCACGTCGTCTTGCCGGATCCCGACGGACCCAGCATCGCGAAGAACTCTCCGGGCTCGACCGAAAAGCTCACGTCATCGACGGCGCGCACCTCTCCGTAGATGCGCGAGACTCCGCGGAACTCGATGGCCGCGGTCACGGGGGGCGCCTGACTACTTGCCTCCCATGATCGCGATGTAGTCGCTCACCCAGCGGTTGTAGGGCACGCAGCCATCCGGGTTCGACGCGCACTTCGCCTCAGGCGTGCGCCAGAACTTGATTTTCTCGAAGCTCTCGAAGCCGTTCTTCTCGCAGCCGTCGGGGCCGAGCAGCGCGTTGCCTTCGCAGGCCTTCGGCACCACGGGGTTTGAGCCGAACCATGCCGCGAGGTCGCCCTGCACCTTCGGCGAGATCGACCACTCGAGCCACTTGTAGGCGCAGTTGGGATGCCGCGCCCCGGTGGCGAGCATCGTCGTATCCGCCCAGCCCGTCGCGCCCTCGGACGGCACGGTGCTCGACACCGGGGCCTTGTTCGCGAGCAGCGTGTTCACCTGGAACGGCCAGGATCCAGAGGCCACCACGCCTTCATTCTGGAAGTCCTGCACCTGCACGTTGGCGTCGTGCCAGTAGCGCTGGATCAGCGGATGCTGCGTACGCAGCACGTTCAGCACTTCGGTGTACTGTGCCTCGCTGAGCTCGTAGGGATCCTTGATGCCGAGCTCGGGCTTCTTCGACATGAGATAGAGCGCGGCGTCCGCGATGTAGATAGGCCCGTCGTACGCCTGCACGCGTCCCTTGTTGGGCTTGCCGTCCGGCAGCTTCTGCGGTTCGAACACCACGGACCACGAGGCCGGCGGCGTCTTGAACGTCTCAGTGTTGTACATGAGCACGTTTGGTCCCCACTGGTACGGAACTCCGTAGTGTTTGCCGTCGACGAAGTGCCAGGCGGCCTGCTGCAGACGCGGATCGATCGTCTCGTAGCTGGGGATGCGCTCGATGCCGATGGGCTGCACCGTGCCGCCGCGGATCAGGCGCAACGACGCGTCGCCGGACGCGGTGACGAGGTCGTAAGGGGCGTTGCCCGGCGGGGGCCAGGACGCGTCTCCGGGAGGGCTCGGCTGCGGAGCGCCGCTCGTCATGAGCGACACCATCTCGTCCGAAGTCGCCGCGATCTTCACGTTCACCTTGCAGCCGGTCGCGGCCTCGAACTCCGTGACCCAGTCGAAGGCGCTGTCGGATTCGCCGCGCTCGATGTATCCGGGCCACGCGACGATATCGAGCTGCCCTTCGAGCGCGGTCGAGGCCATCATCATGTCGTCGGTTTTCGGGGCTTCGTCTTCCTTCTTCGAACAGGCCGCGAGCGTCAGGATGGCGCTGCAGGAGATGACTAACAATCGTCGTGCGTATGCCGCAGTCATGACTGGCCCCTTGTTGTTTGCGATGGCCGGAATGGGCCACGCGCTTTGCGGCTATTGTAGGCTCAACCGGATGGGGCTTATCCAGTCGGGACCGGATAGGCCCTTGGTCGGCTAGCTTTTTTGCGCCTGCGCCTGTGCCTGCGCGGCGCGTTCGGCACGGCGCCTGGCCATCGCCGCTTCGCGCGCCGCCATGCCGGGATCGTCCCTGGGGTCGGGAATGACCTTGAGCGCCATGTTCAGGCGCTCCTGCATGGGGCCTGAAAACTCGGCGTAAGGAATGACGTACAGCTCGTTCGCCTTCACGGCCCGCACCACGATCTCGCCCAGCTCGACCGGGTCGTACCCCGGCGAAATCACTTCCTTGAGGCTCTTCATGACCGCGGGGTCCGCACCGTAATAGCCCGTGTTCGAGAGGTGCTTGGGACGCGTGAGCACGGCTTCGTGGATGTTGGTATTGACCGCGCCGGGGCACAGCACCGACACGCCGATGCCGAGTGGCGCCAGGTCGAGCTGCAGGCATTCGGCGAGTCCGCGCACCGCGAACTTCGTGGTGCAGTAGATAGCGCAGCCGGGCAGCGGCAGGAAGCCCGCCATCGAGGCCGTGATCAGGATGTGCGATCCGAGGCCATGCTTCAGCATGCGCGGCACAAAGGTCTGCACGCCGTTGATGACGCCGCCCAGGTTGACGGACATCTGCCAGTCCCAGTCGTCGTAGGTCGCCTGCTGCACCGGGCCGAACTGACTCACGCCCGCGGTATTGCACAGGAGCTGCACCGGGCCGAAGACCTTTTCCGCTTCATCCGCCGCGGCCGCGCAGGCCTTGCGATCCGTGATGTCGAGCTCGATGCCGTGCACCGGCAGGTTCTTCTCGCGGAACCAGGCCAGCGCCTGGTCGAGATGATCGCGCCGGATGTCGGCGATCACGATCTTCATGCCCTCCGCCGCGAACGCCTTGGCCTGGCCCAGCGCGACGCCGCTGCCGCCACCCGTGATGAACGCCACCTTGCCCGCGAGATCTTTCATGGTGCCCTCCATTGAGCCGAGGATGCTGCCGCCGCCGGCCCCGCGTTCAACCGACAGCGAAACCTAACGATGCATGGCGCGCTGCAGGAACTTCATGGCCTTGTCGTTCAGGCAAGTGGCCGCGGCGACGCGCATCCAGGTGGTCGGTAGTTGGGTCGGCGAAAACAGGCTGCCGGGCGCGCACAACACGCCTTCGCGGCTACCCGCCGCCGCGAGCTCGTTCGTGTCGCGGCCGAAATCCGCCCACAGGTACATGCCGCCCGTGGGCGGGCCGGCGATTTTCGCACCCATGCGGACGAGCGCCTCGGCCGTGCGCTCGCGGCATTCGTCGACGCGCGCCCGCAGCTTCTCGAGCATGCGTTCGTAGGCACGCTCCATGATGATCCGCGCGACGACGCGCTCGCACAGCTCGCTCGACGAGAGTCCGGTCAGCGCCTTGATGTCGCGCAGCTCGCGCGCGAGCGCCGGATGCGCGGCGACGAAACCGACGCGCAGGTTCGCCGCCAGCGTCTTCGAGAAACCGCCGACGTAGATCACGTGGCGGCCGTCGTCGAGACTCGCGAAACGCACCGCGTGTTTGCCCTGCAGATCGCCGTAGATGTCGTCCTCGAGGATCATGAAGCCGTGCCGCGCGGCGAGCTCGAGCACCCGCGTCGCGACCTCGGTGCTCATGCACGAGCCCGTGGGGTTGTGGAGCACGGAGTTGAGGATGAACAGCTTCGGCTTCTCGCGTGCGAGCAGGCTCTCGAGCGCGGCGATGTCCGGGCCCTGCGGACCACGTGGTACACCGACGATGCGCGCGCCGAACGCGGCGAAGCGCGCGAACATCACGAACCAGGCCGGATCCTCGACGAACACCGTGTCGCCCGGCGCCAGGAATCGCCGCGCGACGAGGTCGATGGCCTGCGTGGCGCCCGCGGTCGTCACGATCTGGTCGGCGGGCACGTCGATGCCGAGTCGCGCGAGCCGGGTGGCGAGCGCCTCACGCAGCGGTAGATAGCCCTCGCCCGCGCCGTACTTGAGCAGCCACGATCCGCGGCTGCGCCCGACGCCGCGAATCGCGGCGCTGACCATCGAATGATCCAGCCAGGCTTCGGGCAGCAGTCCTGCGCCGGGCTGCTCGCTGCCCGGCGACTGCCGGCCCTGCGCGCGCAACAGCCAGCTCACGTCGAGCACGGTGCCCGGCAACGTGTGCGCTTGCGCGGCGGCGCGCTGGCGCGAATGACGATGCGTGGCGCGCGGGCGCACGTAGAAGCCGGAGCCGCGGCGCGATTCGATGAGCCCGGCGGCGATGAGACGCTCGTAGGCCTCCACCACCGTCGAGCGGCTCACGCGCGATTCGGCCGCGCACTCACGGATCGAGGGCAGGCGCGTGCCGGGGCGCAGAGCGTGCGTTTCGATGCGCTGCGCAAACCGCGCGGCGAGCTGGGCGGGAAGTCGATGATCCTGGGCGTTCTGAAGAGTCATGTGGGTAACGGGCCAGTCGGCCATATCGGGAGATCAACTGTACTGTAACTGTACTGGACCGTGGGGTAAGTTTGCATCCCATGAATTCCGGTCCGGCAACTAACCACCCGGGCGGCGCGCACGCGCCCGTACCGCCTCCTCCACCGCTGCCCGGTGACGCCGCGATCGGCGACGCCGCGGCATTCCTGCGCGATCTCGTGCCGCCGACCCCGCAGTACGTCTGGCCGCAGGTCGCAGCGGCTTTCGGCGCCGAGGTCTGGCTCAAACACGAGAACCACACGCCGATCGGCGCGTTCAAGGCGCGCAGCGCCGCTATCTACTTTCGCGAGATGCTGCGGCGCGAGCCGCGCTGCCGGGGCGTCATCACCGCGACGCGCGGCAACCACGGCCAGGCCGTGGGGCTCGCGGCGCGGCGGTTCGGCCTGCCTGCCACCATCTACGTGCCGCACGGCAACAGCGCGGAGAAGAACGCCGCCATGCGCGCGCTCGGCGCGAACCTGGTCGAGTTCGGCAGCGATTTCCAGGAGGCGCGCGAGGAAGCCGCGCGCGTCGGTGCGCGTGACGAATTACACATGGTCCCCGCGTTCCACCTCGACATCGTGCTCGGCGTGGCTACCTACTGGGCGGAACTGTTCCGCGCCGCGCCGGATCTCGACGTCGTTTACGTGCCGGTCGGACAGGGCTCGGGCGCCTGCGCGGCGGCGGCCGCGCGCAACGTGTACTCGCCGCGCACGCGCATCGTCGGCGTCGTCTCGGCGCATGCGCCCTGCTATGCCCGTTCGCTCGAGGCACGTCGGGTCATCGAGGCGCCGGTCACGACGCGGCTCGGCGACGGCATGGCCTGCCGCAAGCCGGACGAGGACGCACTCGCGATCCTGCTCGCGAACGTCGAGCGCATCGTCGAAGTGACCGACGCGGAACTCGCGGCCGCGATGCGCACGATCTTCTCGATGACGCACAACGTCGCCGAGGGCGCCGGCGCCGCGGCGTTCGCCGCCGCGTGGCGCGAGCGCGACTCGCTGGCCGGAAAGCGAATCGGCATCACGCTGAGCGGCGGCAATGTCGATGCGGCGATGTTCCGCGACGTGCTGGACGGGAAGTATTAGCCGATCGTGGATTGGATGGACGCATACGAGATTTCCACGGACCCGCCCCGGCTCGACCTACACGCGATGCACGCGTATCTCACGCGCTCGTACTGGTCGCCGGGGATCCCGTTCGATACGGTCGAACGCGCCGCGCGCAATTCGCTGTGTTTCGGAGCGTATGAGCGCGTCTCCGGCGCGCAGGTGGGACTCGCCCGCGTCGTGACTGACTACGCCACCTTCGCGTACATCTGCGACGTGTACGTGCTCGAGGAACACCGCGGCCACGGTCTCGGCAAGCGGCTCATGGAAGCGGTGATGGCCCACCCCGCGCTGACCGGCGCGCGCCGCGCGATGCTCGGCACGCGCGACGCGCACGGTCTCTACGCGCGGCATGGCTTCCGCGCACCGCCCAGCGATGGAGTGCTGATGCAGATTCTTCGGCCGGACATTTATCGGGAACCCGCCGTTTCCGACTGACTTCGGCGCTGCTCTCCGTATACTGCGGCGCATGAATTTCTCCTCGCTGCCGAAGCTCGCGGCGCTGTCGCTCGCGACTTCGATCTTTCTTGCCGGTTGCGGCACGCCGCCGCGCCGCGAATCGCCGCTGAACGAGGTCGTGCCCATCGCCGCGCCGGTGCTCGCGCCCGGCGTGGAGGCGAACTCGGACAAACTACTCGTCGTCGTGACCTTCTCCGGTGGCGGCAAGCGCGCCGCGGCATTCTCGTACGGCGTGCTCGAGGCGCTGCGCGACGTGATCGTCACGACACCCGACGGAGACAAGCGCCCGCTGCTCGACGAGATCGACATCATCTCCGCGGTATCCGGTGGCGCCTTCACCGCGGCCTACTACGCGCTCCACGGCCAGGAGGCCTTCGACAGCTACGCGCCGCGGTTCCTGAACCACGATACGGAGAAGGATTTGTGGCGCAAGGTCCTTACGCCCGCGAACTGGCCACGCCTGGCAGACGACCTGGTGAGTCGCAGCGATCTCGGGGTCGAATACTTCGACCAGGAATTGTTCGGCGCCGCGACGATTCACGACATCATGAATCGCTCGCCGCGCGTGATCATCACGGCCACTGACCTCGTGCGCGCGAAGCCGTTCGAATTCACGCGCGAGCAGCTCAACGGCGTGTGCGTGGATCCGAAAAGCGTGCCCGTCGCGCGCGCGGTGTTCGCGTCCGCAGCGACACCTGTGTATTTCGCACCGCTGGTGTTGCGCAACTATGCCGGCCAGTGCGGCTACGAGCCGCCCGAGATCGTCAACTCGGCTTCCGATTCGGAGAAAGACATGTACCGGCGCGAACGCGCCGAGCGCATCCTGTCGTTCCTCGACTCGACCAACTACCCGTACCTGCACCTGTCCGATGGCGCGTTCGCCGACAACCTCGGGGCGCGCGCGATACTCGACGAGCTGGAGCTCGGCGAGACGGTGACGGAAGCCCTGCGCCGCGGCGGATTCTCGCGCGCGCGCCGCATGTTGTTCATCGTGGTCGATGCGCGCACCGGCTTCGATCGCAAATTCGCGCAACGTCCCGAGCCGCTCGGCATCAATCAGGTGGCCGACGCAGTCGTGAGCGCCACTTTCAACCGCTACAGCTTCGAGACGATGAACCTGCTGCGCACGCGCGTGAAACACTGGGAAGAGGAAGTGCGCGCGACGCGCTGCAAGGTCGCGCTCGCGATCCCGGACTGCGGCAAGTTCGACGTCGATCTCGTCGAGCTCAGCTTCGACCGGGTGAAGGACCCCGCGGAGCGGGAGTATCTCGACCGCATACCGACCTCGTTCACGCTTTCGAGCGAACAGGTCATCCGGCTGCGCCGCGCGGCGCACGCGCTCGTCGAGCAGTCGCCCGATCTGAAGACTTTCCTGGGCGAGGCGGCACGCCGCCGGTAGGTATCCGCCTACACGCGGACGCGGTGTCCGTATGAGTGCGATGACGGCGTTCGGCGCGCACCCTCCGGGAATGCAGCCGATTCGCCGAATCCTCGCAGCGGTGAAGGACCCGGGCGCGCGGGAGTTTCCCGCCGTCAACAAGGCCGCGCAGATCGCCAAGGGCCTGAAGGCCCAGCTCTCGCTCTTCCACGACATCGCGACGCCGGTATACGCCGAGGCGCTGCAGGGCCGCGGAATCGACCTCAAAGCCTGGCAGCGCGAGGTGCAGTCGGCGCGCCGCGAGCAGCTCGAGAAGATCGCGGCCAGGGTCCGTAAACACGGCATCGACGTGGACGTCGTCGCCGACTGGGACTATCCACCGCACGAGGCGATCATCCGCAAGGCGCAACGCATCGGGGCGGACCTGGTCGTGGCCGAGAATCACCGTGGCGGCCAGCGCCGGCGCGCGCGCTGGCTCCTGTCCTACACCGACTGGGAACTGCTGCGGCTCTGCCCCATGCCGTTGCTGCTCGTGAAGAACCGGCGCCTGTACCACAGGCCGCGCGTGCTCGCCGCGGTCGATCCATCGCACGCATTCGCGAAACCCGCGAACCTCGACCGGCAGATCCTGCGCGCGGGCGCGCAGCTCGTGCACGCGCTGCACGGCGAACTGCATGCCGTGCACGTGATGCTGCCTTCGGTGCCGATCCTGCCGGCGCTGCCGGACGGTCCGATCATCGACGTCGCGTCGAATCTCGACGACATGCAGCGCGCGGCCCGGCGGGATCTCGATCGCCTGGTCGACGGCTTCGACGTGAAGCGCAGCCATTGCCACATGGTCGTCGGTCGGCCCGACGAAGTGATTCCACGCATCGCGAAGAGCGAGCGCAGCGCCATCGTCGCGCTCGGCGCGGTGTCACGCTCCGGGCTCAAGAGATTCTTCATCGGGAACACCGCCGAGTTCGTCATGGACGCCGTCGAAACTGATCTGCTCGTCGTGAAGCCGGCGGAGTTCGCGTCGCACGTGTCGCCCATCGGTCGTGGAGTGCAGGTACTGTCGATGCCCGTATTGCCAGGTTGAGAAAAACTCAGCCTTCATCAAACAAGTCGACGCGCGGCGCGCGCCGGGACAGGGAGAATCAAACGCGCCGGTTTCACACATACAGCCTGGAGGAGGCTCGTCCATGTCACGCGAAAAAAGCACCACGCCCACCGTCCGCACCCGCGCTCCGCGCAAGTCCACGGCGAAGGCCACCGAGGCCCCCAAGGCCGCGACCCGCGTCGCGAGTTTCGTCGGGCCCGAACAACGCGCCGCGCTGATCGCCGAGGCCGCGTACTTCCGGGCGGAGAAGCGCGGGTTCGCGCCCGGTCACGAAATCGAAGACTGGTTAGCCGCCGAGGCCGAAGTGGACGCGAAGCTGATGCGCGCGACCGCGGGTACGCCACGGGCATAAGCTGGCAAACCGCGGCCACTAACAACCTTAGAAGGCCGCGGAGTATCTTTGCCTGAATGTCTACGCCGACTCCCGAGGTGCTCGCGCTGCTGGAGGCAACGGTCGACGCGGTCGTCATCATG